>CANPBV010000072.1 GCA_947572405.1 uncultured Mycoplasmatota bacterium
TCTTTTTATAATTGTCAATACTTTTTTCTTTCTTTTTTCATGTTTTTATCCTGAACAAATCTGTTTTTTTCTTGACTTCATAATGGCTTTATTTTATACTAACTATAAGGAGTAGGAGTGATATAATGGAGCAAGAAATGATCAATCAAAAGCAAGAATTGGAAAGGTGGCTTAGTGATCCGCATGAATTGGGAGCAAAACCATTTGAAATTAAATATGTTACACAATTTGAAGATGAAAACGGAATTCATTGTACCATTTTTAAATTTCAAAAACATTTTTTAGGGAAGTGGTATTTAGGAATTGTGAGTGATTCAGGAACCTTTAGCGAAATGAAAGAATTTGATTTGGTAACTCATCTAGAGGATGCAAAAGAATTATTAGAAACTCTTAAAAACTATTGGAAAGAAAGAGCAAAAGAATTCAGTGAACAATAAAAAACAATATTTCATTTATGAAATGCATTTTCCAACTCTGACTGCTTTTTCTTTTTTATTACTTTTCTTAGCTATTATTCCCTGTTTTTATCTAGAAATAGAGATCACGTATACTGCTTTAATGTGGGCTTGTTTATGGATGATACCATGGCTCATATTGCATGAAGTGTTACATAGTTTGTCTTATGTTATTCATGGTGCAGAATTTAAAAACATTACTTATGGAGTCTGCTTAGAAAAGAGCATTTTATACTGTTTATGCAAACAGAATATCAGTAAAAAGAATATTTTATATTCGCTACTTTCTCCCTTTTTTTGGCTGGGAATTGTGACATATATTTTAGGAGCTTTATTGGAAAGCAAATTATTAATTTTATTATCTATATTGAACATTAGTGGGAGTGCAGGAGACTTAGTAATGTTTTTTTTCATTTTAAAATTAAAAGACGTTGAATTTTCAGAATTTGATAATCCAATCGCTTTTGGAATTTACACAAAAGAAAGTTTAGAAACGAAAAAAGTTTTAGGACTTCGCTGGATGGAAAAGAAAGATGACTTAGTAAGAAATGATTTCAAAAAAATTCATATTAGTAAACCTAGTATTTGGATTTTAATTGGTTTTCTTTTCCTATTTGGTTTCTCACTATTTTTAAATTGCATATAATAGTATGAAGTTTATCCAACAATATAGAGTTTTTTGTTTGTTGACTTCTATTTGTCTTTTTCATACAATATTGTTGATTAGGAAGGCAAGTAAGATATGAATATCATAGCAAAATACACTTTATATTTTTTTATTTACTCTTTTGTCGGTTGGCTTTTAGAAATACTATGTAAATGGATAGCGCAAAAAAGGTTTATTAATCGTGGGTTTTTAATTGGCCCAATATGTCCGATTTATGGATATGGTGGATTAGGAATCGTTCTTTTAATCGGAAGATATACTAGTGATATTTTAGCAGTCTTTTTAAAGGCGATCCTTATTTGCTCTTTGCTAGAATATGTAACTTCCTATCTTATGGAAAAACTATTTCATGTAAGATGGTGGGATTATTCGAAAAAAAGATTTCAGATTAATGGGCGTATCTGTCTAGAAACAATGATTCCATTTGGATTATTGAGCTGCCTCATTATTTATATGGTTCACCCTGCTATTGAAAATTTTGTAAATGTCGTTCCCATTTGGCTACAAATTATTTTCGCATGTTTGTTAGTATTGATTTATATCATTGATAATATTGTTTCATTTCATGTAATGAATAAAATGAAAACCGAAATTAAAAGGCAGACAATTGATAATACAGAAATGATTCAAAAAAGTATATTGGAGTGGATCGATTCAAATTCTACTTTATATAAGCATATTAAAAATGCATATCCGAAATTTAAGATTAAAATTGTAGGTGAGAGAAATGGCAAATCTGTTTGACTATGTCAAAAAATATGGGAATCAAAGTTTTATAGAAAAACCATTTAATGATATTGATAATTTTGTTTTTTCGTCTTTATCTTATTTGGATTTCTCAAATACAGAAATCAATAAAAACATTTGTACCTTAGAAAACATTGGAAAGGAATACTTGTCTAAAAATCCTTATAAAGATGTGAAAAAGTTAGGAATTGGACCGAAAGAAGCTTACCAATTGTTAGAAACGTTGGTTACCAAAAAAAGATACCAGGAAGTTTTATTATCTGATTATGTTTATAAAACAAATCGAGATATGCAGTTTTGTGCCCTTACGTTTCAAGTATCCAAAAAATTAAAATATATTTGTTTTGAAGGAACAGACGAACAAATTAGTGGATGGAAGGAAGATTTAAAATTGGCGTCCACTTTTCCTGTTCCAGCTCATATAGAAGCCGTTCATTATGTAAATGAGCATGTTTCTTTATTTGGACCTGATGTGATTATTGGTGGACATTCTAAGGGCGGAAATCTTGCTTTAGTAGCAGGCATGTATATGAAATTTTATAAAAGTGGAAAAGTAAAGAAAATATATAGTAATGATGGTCCAGGGCTTCGAATGGAAGAATTTACTTCCAGACAATATCAAAGGGTCAAGAAAAAGTATATTCACATTGTACCAAATTCAAGCGTTGTCGGAATGCTTTTAAAGAGTGATTGTTATAAAGTTGTAAAATCTAGCAAACAGAATATTTTTGGACACTCTATGGCTACTTGGCAAATAGAAGATGACAAATTAGTGCCTAGTGAATTATCCTTTAAAAGTACACGACTTGAAAACAATGTTCACGCTTTATTAGAATTATATAGTGATGAGGAAAAAGCAGAAATGACTGATTACTTATTTAATATAATGGAACAAGCGGATATCAAAAAGACATTCGATTTGTTTAACTTAAAGAAATTGATGAAAATAAAAAAGAATTTAAAGAGAGTAAATTTGAAAGCAAAATTAATTGCTCGTGATTTTCTTTTTATGATAATGATATAAGAACAGTTTGGTTCTTTTTCTATTTGTGCTATAATAATAGAGGAAAACAAAGGTGATGAAAAAATTGGTTCATCATGGCTGTATTTGTCCTTAGTATTATGTGAATTATTTTTCTATGATGATACTAAAAATACAAAAATAGAAATTGGAAAATTTTCTACGTATTCAAAAGAAAAAGTCGAAAATGCAATCAGAGTACTCAACGTAGCGATTTTAGAAAACGTTTCATTATGAAGAAAATAAGAAATTAACGCATACATGTGCGGTTAAAGAAGTCATTGTTTTACGTTCGGATATCATGGCAGATGTGGCAACCAAGTAAGTAATCCTAATTCAATTAATAAACAGGTGGGAAACGGAAAGAAGGAAAAAAGTAATGTTAGAAGGAAAAGTTATGGTTATTACTGGAGGAACTAGGGGAATTGGCATTGAAACTGTGAGAGTATTTAAAGAAAATAAGGCAGAAGTTATTTTACTTGGATCAAAAAAAGAAACAGTAGAAAAAGCCATTTTAAAATTAAAAGAAGAAGGAATGGAAGTAAAAGGATATTATCCAGATTTAAATCATATAGAAGAGTTAAATGAAGTTGTAGAAGAAATTGTAAAAGAATATGGGAAAATTGATATTTTAATTAATAATGCTGGAATTTCAGCCAATCAAAAAATTGAAGATACTAGTTCTGAAGAGTTTGCGAAAATCATGAATTTGAATGTAAATGCAATATTTAATATGACAAAAGTGGTGGTTCCATATATGAAAAGACAGCATAATGGGGTAATTTTAAATGCAAGTTCTATGGTTAGCATTTATGGCCAACCATCAGGGGTAGGGTATCCAGCAAGTAAATTTGCAGTAAATGGTATTACCAAATCACTTGCTAGAGAACTTGCGCCTTTTAATATTCGTGTCAATGCAGTAGCGCCTGGAATCACCAAAACAGATATGGTAGATTCTCTGCCAAAAGAAATAATTGATCCATTAATTAAAACAATTCCAATTGGACGAATTGGAGAACCCAGAGATATTGCCAATGCTTATCTTTTCTTAGCAAGTGATTTAGCTACTTATATTACTGGAAATATCTTATCAGTAGATGGAGCTGCCAGAAGTTAAGCAAAGTAATCGTTTGATGTGTATAACAATAACAAATATTTATGATTCAAGTAGTTAACTATGTAAAGTTTGTGGTGATCAAAACAGAAAACCGTTACAAACTATAAAACAGGAAAGGATCGATATCAAACACAACAGGTAGATAACATTGTTTTAAAGAGGGATTGGAATAAACGGATAAAGTTTGAATGTTATATTTTAAAATGTGTGATTATTGATATAATTACAATTTGGAAGGAGATAAAATTATGACAAGAGTATTAAAAAATAAAGAATTATTAAATACCGTATTAGCAACTAATTATGGTGGATGGATGTATTGTGATAAATGCAATGAAAATATAGGTTATTTATGCTATTCTACCTATGATAGATTGGAACTAAAATATAAATGTAATTGTGGAAGTCAAGGAAGTGCATTATTGGATTTTGAAGACAGTGAGATAGGAAAAAATAGTAATGATGAATTAGTGATTATAAAAAATAGATTTTGTTGTCCAAAAGATAACGAACCTTTAATTACAATATTGGAAAAAAAAGTTGCTGATTATGAAATGAAAATTACTTGTAAATCTTGTCAACATATTTATAAAAAAGAAAAATAGAAATGTATTACTTTTTGAAAGTTTTGGATATGTTTTTGATATGATTAGAAGACATGAGGTGAAATAGGAAAAGACCACAGTTAAGAGAAGATCCATTATTTTTAGAAATTCATCTCTTTTAGAAAAGATAGCAACATTACATGTTACTTAAATGCCTTCCTTACATGATTATGAAAAATGATTCCATTATATTCTTTCAAACCATCCAATAGTAAAAGAGCATATCCAAGTTTATGATACAGTATTAGAAAATCACAATAAAATGATTATGATAAAAAAGTAGTGTTTGGAACTGTCAAGGAATTTGATTAGAAGAAGCTTATATTTGTGGGCTTTTTTTGTTACAAAATAGTTTATTTTGTAACATTTTACCTTTTTTCCGTTGTAAATTTAGTTGCATAATGTTACACTGATAACGTCAAAAAAAGTTTATAGATGAAATTGGGTAGGAGGAATGAATATGTTGGAATTAAAAGATATTACCAAAAAATATCAGATTGGGGAAACCTATCAGCAAGTTTTAAAAGGGATTTCAATCAGTTTTAGAAAAAAAGAATTCGCGTCTATTTTAGGAGCTAGTGGAAGTGGGAAAACGACCCTTTTAAACATAATCGGTGGATTAGACCAGTATGATTATGGGGATTTGATAATGGAGGGTGTATCGACCAAAAAATATACCGATAGAGATTGGGATAGTTATCGAAACTATCGGGTCGGATTTATCTTCCAGAATTATAATTTAATTGCCCATCAAACTATTTTATCCAATGTTGAAATCGCGCTTACTTTGTCTGGAATTTCTACATCAGAAAGAAAAAGCAGGGCGATTGAAGTGCTAAAGAAAGTCGGATTAGAAAACCATATTCACAAAAGACCAAATCAACTATCGGGTGGGCAAATGCAGAGGGTAGCAATAGCTAGGGCCCTTGTCAATAATCCAGAAATTATCTTGGCAGATGAGCCAACAGGAGCATTAGATTCAGAAACCAGTATCCAAATCATGGAACTGTTAAAAGAGATTGCCCAAGAAAAATTAGTAATTATGGTAACCCATAATCCAGAACTAGCTAAGAAATACTCAACACGAATTATTGAACTAAAGGATGGAAAAGTTATAGAGGATACAGCTCCTTATGAGGGAGAAGAAAAAAATACCAAAGAGAAAAAAATATGGAAAACCTCTATGTCACTTTGGACTGCTTTAGGATTATCGTTTCATAATTTATTAACCAAAAAAGGGAGAACCATTTTGACAGCCTTTGCAGGTTCTATAGGAATTATTGGAATTGCGCTTATTTTAAGCCTTTCTAATGGTGTTTCCAATTATGTTGTGAAGATGGAACAGAACTCCTTATCTGATTATCCGATTACATTTGAAAGGACTAGCTATGATTTCACAAAATTATTTCAAATGGAGGAGATCAAAGAAATAAAATGTGAAGAAAACAAATTGTGTTCTACAGATGACATTTCTAGTCAAATTGATTTACTTACAGAAGGGTTAGTAAAAAAGAATAATTTACACGAATTAAAAAAGTTTCTGGATAACCATAAGGAAATGAATGATTATGTAACAGAAATTCAGTATGGATATCATTTAGATTTACAAATCTATTCTAATCAATTTGATCATTATACAAGGTTAAATCCAAACCATTTTAATGTACTTGGAAATGGCGAGTTACATGACGAGGAAATGCTTTCTGTGACAACTGAGACAACTCCCGTTTTTACCGAATTACTGGATAATGAAGAACTGTTAAATAGTAAATATGAAGTGATGGCGGGGCATTTGCCGAAAGCTTATAATGAACTTGTCTTAATGATTGGAAAAGATAGCGTAATTCCAGATTCTATTTTATATGCCTTAGATATTAAAGATAGAAGAAAGCTAAATGAACGATTGGATAAAAATATCAAAGAAGAAGTAGACAGTACCATTTATTCCTATGAAGATATTTTAAACTTATCTTATAAATTAATTTTAAATACAGACTATTATAAGCAGGAAAATGGGGTTTATAGAGATTATTCTAATGACACACAATATATGAAAAACATAATCGAGAGTGGTCTTACAATGAAGGTTGTTGGAATCATTCGGGCGAAAGATGATGCGAGTATGCATAATGTCATTGGATATCAGCATTCCTTAACAGAATATGTCATCAGTGAAATTGCCAAAACCGATATTTATAAAGAACAAGTTAACCAACCTAATATTAATGTGTTAACAAAAGAAGCATTTGATGGTTTTACAAATACATATGAAAAAATAACAAATTTGTTAGGAATTGCAGATTTAGAGAATCCAGATGTAATCAATATTTATCCAAAAGATTTTAGTTCTAAAGAAAAGATCATTCAATTCATTGAACAATATAATGAAATGAATACAAAAAATAATCAGATGGACTTGGTTGTTTCTTATACTGACTTATTAAAAACAGTTGTAAGTGGAGTTACCTCTATTATCAATATCATATCATTTGTTTTAATTGGTTTTGTCGCAATTAGCTTAATTGTATCTAGTATTATGATTGCTATTATTACATACATTAGTGTGTTAGAAAGAACCAAAGAAATAGGAATTTTAAGGGCAATTGGAGCCAGTAAAAAAGACATTTCTAGAGTATTCAAATCAGAGACTATTATTGAAGGACTGATGGCAGGGGTACTGGGAATTGGAATTGCTTTGTTTTTATCAATACCAATCAATTTACTCGTTTCCGTTTTCGCAGGAATTGATGGGATTGCTCGAATGCCTTTAGGGGGCGCTATTTTCTTGATTTTACTCAGTATTGGACTGAATGTGTTAGCGGGGCATATTCCGTCTAAAATGGCCAGTAAAAAAGATCCTGTTATCGCATTACGCTCAGAATAAAAGAAAACCAGATCTTGCTTTAGATTTGGTTTTTGTGTTTAGTGTGCCAGGCATGACATATAACTAGGTGGTGAAAGTCCACTATACACGTA
>CANPBV010000073.1 GCA_947572405.1 uncultured Mycoplasmatota bacterium
CTTCTTTTTCAATGCTTATTCGACTTTTTATTTCTAATTTATAATTTTATCCTGTGTTTTTGCAATGAAAAAGCTTAAAAAAATATAGAAAAAATTTATTTGCTATAGTATAATGATAGCAGAACTGTGAAATAGTTTAGAGAGGAAGTAAAAAAATGATAGAACTTAGAGATGTCCATAAAACTTACAAATCAAAAAAAGGAAAAAGTACCAAAGCATTAGATGGTGTTTCCCTAACTCTTGGAAATAAGGGCATGACCTTTATTTTAGGAAAAAGTGGTTCTGGAAAATCGACATTATTAAATGTATTAGGAGGACTAGACAAGTATGACTCTGGGGATATGTTAATTCTTGGCAAAAGTAGTAAATCTTTTACTCAAGCCGATTTTGATTCCTATAGAAATACTTATGTAGGATTTATTTTTCAAGAATTCAATATCTTAGAAGACTATGATGTATATCAAAATATTGTTTTAGCCTTACAGCTTCAACAAAAAGAAGCCAATGAAACGGAAATTGATGAATTGCTAAACAAGTTAGAACTAACAGAATTAAAAAAGCGAAAAGTAAATGAACTATCAGGTGGCCAAAAGCAAAGAGTTGCGATCGCACGTGCATTAATTAAAAAACCAAAAATCATTTTAGCAGATGAGCCAACAGGAAACTTAGATAGTAAAACAGGGCGTCAAGTTATGGACTTATTAAAAGAAATTTCAAAACAAAAATTAGTAGTCATTGTATCACATGATGAAGAATACGCCCATGAATACCAAGACCGTATCATTGAAATTAAAGATGGAAAAGTGGTCAAAGATTCCAATGAAGTAAAAAAAGAGACTACAGAAAAAAATACCTATCAAACAATAAAATCCCACCTACCGTTAAAAGATAGCTTAAAACTAGGAATTGGTAGTCTAAAACACAAAAAGATAAAATTGGCTTTTACCATTTTTCTTACAATACTAACCCTTGGCTTTTTGAGTTGTACAGATACATTATCTAGTTATGACTTTAGTACAGGTCATGCCAAATTACTTGCCGACAAAAAGGAACAATTTTTACAAGTAGAAAAAAAACATGTATCCAAAGATAAAAAAGGGAAAATAATTGAAAACCCAATTACGCTTCCATTGGATGAAGAGAGTTTAAAAACAATTCAAAATAAAACGACGAATGAAGGTTTTGAAGTTTATAAATATTATGGAGAAAACTCTTGGAATAACTCTAGTAGTATTGAGGAAATTTTACATATCGGGGATGAAAATCCTACTTACGATGATGACATTCCTTCCGAAATCGTTGCTACAGATGATTTATCTAAAATATTAAAAGAAAGTATTACAGGTAGAAATCCAAGTGCCCCAAATGAAATTGTGATTTCAAATTCTGTCGCCGATTCCATCATTCAAAAAGGAATTACCGTTCATGAAGTAGTAATGAAAAATGAATTCAAAGAATCTTATCACTTTGCTCCAAAGACATATGAAGAAATTTTAAATACCAATTACACTTATTATTTTGGAGAAACTGGAAGTATTAAAATTGTTGGAATTATTAACTACGATTTAAGTTCTAACTCTAATTGGTATCAAAGCAATGTATTAAATAAAATATATGTAAATCCTAATTTTATTTCAAACTTTACAATAAAAGAACGAAATTCGCTAAAATCTTATTATACTACCAATTTTTCAATTGATGGATGGCAATCCTCAAGTGAAGATAATACCATGCTGATTACTCCTTCTTCTAGTTTGAATCATGAAATTGAATATTTTGATGGAACAGAATGGAAACGAACCAGTTCACTAAAAGAAAATGAAGTCATTATTAACATCCAACAAATAGACCCGATTCTAAGCTATCAAGAAGATTTAAACAATTACATAAATAATCAAATGAATCATTCATATGCATTAGATTATAACTCCATAACAAAAAAATTCTTAGCAAATTATATCAATGAAAAAAATATCATTGGAAAAACTGCAAGCTTAAAAATCAATTATCAAAATATGAATCAAGATCTTGTAAAAGAATATAATAATTTAACAATTATTGGAGTTTATTATGAAGAACTTTCTGAGAATTATTATAGCAATAATAACTATTTATCATCTGAAATATTAAGTGAGTATATGAAAAAATCATTGGAAAAATCAAGCATTTTATATCCAATGACCAGTAGAGCTGAATTTAAGAAAATGTCAGACTTATTTCCAATAAATTCAGAAATTACAATTAAATCTACTTATAGTGAAGAAATGGCTTTTGAAAAAACATTCTTCGATTCTATTAAAACGTTAGCCTCTTATATAGGTCTTGTCTTTATTATATTTACGGTATTCTTAATTATTAACTTTATGTTCCATAGTATTAGTTATCGTAAAAAAGAAATTGGAGTTTTAAGAGCACTTGGTTCTAGAAGTCTAGATGTCATGAAAATATTTTTATGGGAAGCTTTTGCTCTTTCTATCATTTCAGGTACAATTGCATCTATCTTACTTGTTGTTGTTTCTGATTTTATGAACTCCTATATCATGAAAGAAATTGGCCGTATGTTAACTACACCATTTATTGTTGGATTTAGACAATTTGCGGTTATTTATCTATTAGTATTTGCAGTTACTTTCCTTTCCAGTATTTTGCCATTACTAAATATTTCTAAAATGAAACCAATTGACGCTATTTTAAATAAATAACGCTTTAAAAAAAACAATAAATTGTTTTTTTTATTGCCTTTTTTCTTATCCATTGATTCTTAAGAACACAACAGATTCTTCCTTGTTTTCCTACCACAATCAAAGCTAATCTCTTTTATACTTTCCCATTCCATCTTCCCATAATAATGTTCATGATCGAAAATCAAATATAAAAATTCATATCCCCACTTCCTAGATTATTCTATACATTCCGTTTATTACCCCGACTCTTCATTTTTATTTTATAAAATCTATATTTCTATTTTATATGTAGTTAATAAGTCCTGCATCATATTCTTGTCTAAGCAAACTAGGAAATGGCCACTATCATAAAGATTATCTAAGTTCACATTAGAAAGAAAATCCTGGTACTTAATAATTCCTTGCATGTTCTCATGAAATACAAATGACATATAAACAGTATCTATTTTTGTTTCATTTACAATGGGTGTCGCTTCTAATGGAAAAATAGATACTACTTCTTCTGTTATTGTATAAATTCCAAAGACTGTCCCATCCGGTTTCCGATACATTTTGGCGCTTCCATAATAAGCATCTATCTTCTGTTTTTCTTCTAAAAAATCACCCAATTTTTGAACATCCCCTGAAAAATGTAATAAGTCTTTTTTATCAATGGCAATAGGATTACGAACCCCATACAAAAATAAAGAGGCATAAGTCCCATTATCCAAATTTTCTTTCATTTCCTCTAGTGCCCTCTTACTTGCGTTTCTATCATACTCAATAAAAGTGGGAATTTTAGACAAATTAGAAATTTCCCCCTCTCTTTCAAAACGATCAGTATGTAATAATTCACAAATTTTTCTCGTATAGTCATAAAAGAAAAGAATTTCATTTTCCCCTGTTGGTAGAGACAACCTCAAATGTACCCTCTTTTTTTCTATAGATAATTCTATGCCTCTTTCTATTATTTCTTTTGAATAAACAATGGTAACATTTCCTGTTTTCCCCTCTATCAAGCGAAAAGCATCATCAGCTACTCCATAACCCATTCCTTCAAAAATAAAATCCTCTATTTTATATTTCTTAGGTATCATTCGTTTGTCTTCTATTGCAACATTAACCGCCATAAAACACCTCCTATTTAAAATTCACATAATGAAATCCAATTTTTTTATAAATATCTGAAGCCCTTGGCAAATCCAATATTCGTGCAATTAACAAATTATATATTTCATCAAATAAAATTACAGCACATAAAGAAATTGCCACTGTTAAAAATACTTTTTTAGGAAGTCTTTTTGCTAAATAAAAGCAGAATGGAACAATCAAATAGATCAACATCAAACTAGACATCCCAAAGAAAACAACACTTCTAAGACACACGAATCCTCCAATATTTCCAAAGTTTAAAATTTCAGTGTTATAATCCCAACAACGAAAACCATCTCCTAAAACATATAAACCAATTCCACCAATCAGTTCTATAATGCCAGAAGAGACCACACTAATTAAAAATACTTTGAATGGTTTAGAACGATGATTGTAGGCAAAAAAGTATACTGCCAATGCCCCGATTGCATAGATATTAATCCAAGGTAGGAAGTTTCCCCCTCTCCAGAAAAACTCTTTCATTCCACCATTAAAATAGTAAAATATGAATTCATATAAAAATCCAAATATTCCCGCAATAATGGTAATAAGACAAAATATGCCAATCATAGTTACTTTATCAAATGAATGATTTTGATGAATATACTCTTGATATTTTTCTTTCATGGTAATCTCCTTTTCTAATATCTCTTAAAAACTATAATGATTATATCACAAAACAAAAAAATATTCTATTTCATAACAAACCAATTTTATCTGCTGTTTTAAAGCAAACTGTTAGTCAAAAATTTTGACAATAAAAAAGAATTTTAAAAAAAACTCTTTATTTATTACAATCAGTACACATACTTAGGGCTGTATCTACTTGTTTCATATAACCAGTTAATGTTTCTTTTAAATCTTTTACTTCTTCTTCTGTCCAATACTCTTTTGGATCTTTTAAGTTATGGGTATCCTTTGAAGTTTCATAATCGTTCCCAATAATTTTTCCATCGATATGGAAAGATACATTGGGAACATAAATCCATTGTTCACCTTCATTATTATATTGAAGATGTCCATCTAATAAAGCAATTAATTCCTTATATTTATCCATATTTTCTTCTTTTACTTTTTTGGTATTACAATAATAGATTTTTTCAATTCCAATTTCCTTTGCTACTTCATTTAAGTATGGAACATAGGCTTGGCACCAAGGACATTCTGGATAACCCAAATAAACAACTCCTGTTCCATGTTTCATAATCTTAATGATTTCATCTACACTTTTATAGACAAATACATTATCTTCTGTCACATTTTTATATTCAGATGCAAACTGTTTTTGATCTTGATTGTTAACTCCTGACTCCTTTTCAGTCTTTTTATTCCATAATAGAATACTCCCCAATCCAATAAGTATTACCATCAAAATAATTGGCAATATCGTTTTTTTATTCATAAAAATTCCTCCTTTTATTTTTATTATAGAAAAGTTTTTACTGCTTCTCTATAACATTTACAGTTTCTAAAAGACTAGTGTCATATTTCCCTTTTTTTCATTATTCCAAATAAATTTTCCAATTTTCTCTTGATTCATATTACCTACTCCTTTATATCATTATATCATAACAAAAACAAATCAAAAATATGATTTGTTCTTTAATTTAATTTTACCATACCATCTTTTGTTAATAAATATCGTTCTCTACTAACTTCCTCTATAAACTTACGGTCATGACTGACACTAATGATGGTACCTTTAAAATCTGCAAGTACCTTTCTAATCACTGGATTTGAAAGTGGACTCACGTTCCTAGTTGGCTCATCTAGTATCAAAACATCACATTGATGTAAAACCAATTGAATTAAAAATAGTTTTGCTTTTGTTCCATTGCTTAAGTCTTTTAAACTACCAGTCATTTCTGCTTTTGTAAAATTCATGTTTCCCAAAAACATTCTTGCTTTTTCAATTTCCTTTTTTTCTTTTGACGCAATAAAGTCTAGTACTGTTTCATAATCTTTTAAAATATCCTCATAGTTCTGAGGCATATATCCAACTTTCAAATCTTTTCGTGTTTTTAACTGTTCATATATCCATTTTAATAGTGTTGTTTTCCCTACCCCATTTTTCCCAGTGATGCATAGATGGGTATTCCCAATAATATCAAATTTTATATTCCTAGACACTATTGTTTGATTGGCTTTTAACTTAGGAATATCTACTTTTAAAATCACCTTCTGTTTTGGAATAGTTACTGGTTCAAAACAGAAATGAATGCTTTCTTCCACATCTGGATATTCCGTCAAAGGTTTCTCTTCTAATCTTTTTTCTTGAGCTTTTAGGGAGTGCATCTTCTTTTTTAAAAGCTTCGCACCAAAAGGGTCCTTCCTAGAAATCGTATTTTGCTGATATTCTACGCTTTGCATAATCTGCATTAACTTTCCTTGTTTTTTATTATATTGCCTTTTTTCTGCTTTCGATATTTGAGTTTGACGGTCTATCAAATGCAACCTATTTTTTATATAACGATCATAATCCATTTTTACTAAGGTGTGTTTGCACTCTCTTTTTTTCTTGATTTGCTCTAAGTGCAGTATCATATTGGCAGTTCTTGATAATAAGGTTTCATCATGTGATACATAAATTATTGGTCCATTAAAATTTTGAATCAATTGTTCTAGCCATTCCAATGTTTCAATATCTAAATCATTTGTTGGCTCGTCTAAAAATAAAATCTCATTTTCTTCTAGTAACAACTTTAAAATACCAACTTTGACTTTTTCTCCCCCTGATAATGTATTTATAATTTGCTTGAAAATAGAATCTTCTAATTGTAGCATTCCTAAATATTTGTACAATAAATTCATCTTAGTATAATAATTTTCTTCCTCTTGAAATAAATAATCCAAAACAGATTTTGTTAATTTTTCCTCGCTTATAGATTGTTCTAAATATCCAACTTTATTTTTATGAAAGTTGACACTTCCAGTTACCACTGCATATTCACAAACGCCTAATAATGATTTTAATAAAGTTGATTTCCCATTTCCCTCTTCTCCAATAATAGCAAGTTTATCTCCTGGATTCAAGGTAAAAGATAATGACTGTATCATATATCTAGTAGATATCATAATATCTACATTTTTAACTTCTAACATCTTATGCCTCCTAATATTCTGGCATAATTTAAAGTTTATGCCACACTTATAAAACTAATATTCTCATTTTCACACCTCCATATATGTTTATATTCATTACTGTTCTTTTCCACATTTTTTACAGAATTTAGAATCTTCATCAATTAAAGTACCACAATATTTACAATAAATGGCATTTTTAGAAAGTCCATCTCTAATTGCTTTGACCTTCACTTCTATTCCTTCTTTTTCAATATTAGCTGTTCTTTTTTCTATATCTTTTAATCGTTCTTCATTTTGGTCTAAAATATGTTTCCTAGTTTGAACCTTAATGTCTCCTGCCATAGTTCCCATTTCTTTCAAATCATCTTTGGCATTTTCCATCATATACTTTGTTGCCCTAATTTGTCTACTCATCATTTTTCCCCTCATTTTTGGACTTATCAGCATAATGATAACAAAAATAAAAATTCCTAAAACCAAAATAGGTACAATTACAAATAATGCATCAAAAATCATATTGTTCATAACAGCCCTCCTCCATTTTCATTATAGCACAAGATCATACCAAATTCTACAATCGAGTAGAGAGAAATAACTAAATTATTTCGTCCCTCTCACACCACCACAGC
>CANPBV010000074.1 GCA_947572405.1 uncultured Mycoplasmatota bacterium
TCTATTGCTATACTTATATTTCTTATTTCTTCATTGATATGATTAATTTGCAATTCTCTTGAAACAGGAATTTTACAAAAAGAGCTATGTCCTACAATTACCGCATCCCATTCCCCAGTAGCAATACGAGCCATTAACTTTTTGCGTTTATTTTTTTGAAAATCTTTTTTTGTTGCTATAAGAATATTGGCATGTGGGTATAACCTTAAAAATTCACTTCCCCATTGCTCAGTTAGGTGATTAGGAACCACAAACATTGGCTTATTTGCAATGCCAAGCCTTTTTAATTCCATACTAGCTGTTGCCATCTCAAATGTTTTCCCAGCTCCGACTGCGTGAGCCAATAATGTATTTCCCCCGTATAAAATACGAGCAACAGCATTTTTTTGATGCTCCCATAAAGTTATATTGGTAGCCATACCTTTAAATCGTAAATTTGATCCATCATATTCTCTTAAACGTATAGAATTAAATCTCTTGTTATAAATATCTACTAATTCATCTTTAATTCTCTCATTACGATTCACCCATGATTTAAATTCTTCTTTTATTTCGCTTTGTTTTTCACGTGCAATTGCTGTTTCTTTTGCATTAAAAACTTGCCTATCATCATCTGTTTTATCAAAAATAGATATGTTTTTTAAATTCAAAGAGGTTTTAATCAAAGTTAAAGCATCTGCTCGATTTGTTCCCCATGTTTTTGTATTTCTCGTATCGCCATAATCAAAACGAATACCAGTCCTTTGTAAAAACCAACTATTCATCTCTGGAACATAATCAATTACAAGTCTATCTTCATAAAGCTCATCTATTCCAACCAATTCAACACAGAATTTTTTGATAATTCGTGGTGGAATCCATACTGCCCCCAAAGAAATATCAATATCTTCTGCTTTTAAATCCTCTGGCTGAACTTGCTTCAAAGCCTCAATATTTTTATCTAAAGAGCCATCTACATTTAATATTTGTGCTTTATTTAATTTTTCACGAACATTACCACTTAAATATTCTGCCGATGTAACCCAAACGTCTTGCTCTTTTTCTTCTGAAATATCTGGCTCTTTATAAATCAAACCATCTAATTCTTCAATTACTTGTTGTTCTTCCATTCCAATAAGACTTGCTATATATGGTATGTCAACAAAACCATGTTCATTTAAGGAAATTGTAAGAGCCTCTATTGGATTATCAGCATTCAAAATCTCATTTGTTTTCCTTAAAGTTCTTTCATAAAATACAATTCCTTTTTTATATAAAGTCTTATCATTTTCTTTATAATCATCTTCTATAGAAGAAAGTAAATAACAATCTGGATCGTCATTAAATGCACGCAAATTAACAATATCATTCAAAAAACCATATTTTTTAATAAACTCATCATAAGTATAATTTAAATCATCTTGTGCTATCTCTAATTCTTCATCTGTTCCATCATATAATTGAATATCAAACACTTTTTTTAAACTATCACGAACTTTAATCATACCCTTAATTCTTTCACAGGTTTTTCCTTCTTGATTTTCTAAAGGTATCATAATTGAATCATTTCTTTGATATACTTTGTCATTTATAACTACATAAGCATTATTTTTAATATTTGGGAGTGCCTCAATAGTTTCATTTCTTTTCATCTCATCTTCTAACTCAACAGGTTTATATATATCACTTTCAAAATTATCAACTACTTTATTTAACAAATCATTTAAATCTATATTTTCTAATGGGTGCAAAGATGTAAATTTTTCATCACCATACATAGAGGGATCAAACTTCATTTCACCCAACAAATTTTCTGGATGTTCTATATAGTAATTATTGATTGGAATGTTATCTTCTGTATAACTTATATTAAGCCAAGAAGGATTTGCACCTATTTCTAATCTATCTTTCTTTTTTAAGAAAATCACATCTGTTGAAGCTTTTGTGTTTGCAATATTTTTAAATGTATCATTAGGCAAACGAAAAGCACCGATTAAATCGGCACGTTCTGCTATATATTTTCTCACACGAAAATCATTTTTATCCATTGTACCAGTAGAAGTTATAAATGCTATAATACCACCAGCACGAACTTTATCTAAAGTTTTTTGAAAATAATAATCGTGAATTAAAAAATTAGTATGTTTATATTTTGAATCATATATAGGAATATTACCAAACGGAATATTACTAATAGCCAAATCGAAAAAATTATCTTGATACCTAGTATCTTCATACCCATTTACTTCAATATCAGCATTTGGATATAATTTTCTAGCAATTCGACCACTTAGACTGTCTAACTCTATTCCGTATAATTTTGAGTTTTCTAAATTACTTGGAAGATTACCATAAAAATTTCCAATACCCATTGCTGGCTCTAAAACATTTCCGTTTTTAAAGCCCATCTTTTCAATTATCTTCCATATTGTTTTAATAACATTATTTGGTGTATAAAAAGACGTTAAAGTAGATTCACTTGCTTTTCTATATTCTTCATCAGTCAATAAATTTTTAAGTTCTGTATATTCATCAGTCCAACCTGTTTTCCTTTTGTTGAATGCCTCAGAAATTCCACCCCAACCAGTATATTTCGATAAAATGGTTTGTTCCTCTTCTGTAGCATTACGATTCTCTTTCTCTAAAACACGAAGTATTTTAATTGCCTCTATATTATTTTTAAATTTTGACTTTAAACCATTATATATATAATCTTCTTTAATATGATAATTTTGTTTTGGAATATTATTATTTTCAAAATTTTCTATTTTATTTCCATCACGATCATAATAATTATATGTTTTATCTGATAAAGTTACTCCATCAACAGTAGGAATAACGGTCTGCTCTACTACCCGATATAATGGCTCTTTTGGTATTTTACTAGTTACATTTAATTTTAATTCATCATCTTTTCTAAAAGATAAATCATAGTCCAATTCATCATCGAATAAATTTAATTCCTGTTGTTCATTTTTTCTTGGAATATTTTCTATTGTACTATTTATTTCATCTATACTATCTTCATAATACTCAGCATCTGGCTCATAATCTAATCCCTCAACATAATCAATATGTTTATCCAACCCTTTATCAAATAAATCATTATATTCTTTATCAGTCAATTTATAATCTTCAATAAAATTTCCTTCTGGAGTAGAAATTACGTCACTAATTGTGTAAACAGAGCCAAGTTTTTCTTTTATACTAATCATATAAAGTAATGAACTATCAAATTCTTCTTTTATATCAATATATTTATAGTGTTCATTCAAAGAGAAAGTTTGTAATTCCCCTTCAAGATTTAAGTCTAAAGTTTCTAATTCTTCAGTACCCATTTTATCATAATAAGTCCTACATAAATTATCAATAAAATTTTCTTTTTCTAATTCTCTACTATCTATTGATTTAATAATGGTATCTAAATCTTCTTGAATTATTTCACCAACATTAGTATCTTCAACAAGTCCATAATTCCTATTTTCTTCATCAAGACCTATAAATTTATATACAATATCAAATGTTTCTGGTTCTTCCTCTTCCTCACCATTAGATGATAAAACAAATTGATCTTCTGCTTTCAAAATATATGTTTTGCCAATATAATTTGAAATATCAATCTGCTCTTTATGTTCTTCCCCGATAGATGAGATTGGTTCTAAAACCTTTTCGTATTCTTCCTTAGAAACTAAATCTAGTTCTTCATTAGAAACTTCTTTATTATATTCTGGCGTAACAAAATAAATAGAATCAATATCTTCCTTTTTAATTAAATTATTATCTATATAATAATTTAATAGTGAAACAGTATCTTGCAAGTCTTCCAAAGTTTCAAAATAACATTCTACATATTGCTTATCTTCAGCAACTTTATCTATAAGAGTTTTTAATTCTGGCAGTGGGTACTTATCATATAAAATATTTAAAAATTGATATGTAATATCAAGATTAGTTAAATGATATTGATTATTTAGTATTTCATTTTTATTATGCTCTAATGTTTCTAATTTTTCTAGCAAATCTTTTTCTGGATATTCCCGATTGTCAATTAAATCTTTATAGCAAGAATATACTTGATCCCAATTATAACTTAAAACTATATCATAGTCATCATTTGGATGAATTGTAATTCCCTTAGAATCATAATCAATCCAACCAGATTCACCATCTAAATATGTATAAGTTCTCCCACCAGTACCAAAACTATCCTTTAGTTCCCTTATTTTATCTTTTCTATTGATTGATGAAGTAATAATGCGATAAATATGCTCATCACCTTTTGAAAAATTATTACCTAATTTTAAAACATTGATGAGTTCCTTTTGTTCTTCATTTGTTTCTTCTAGTGAAAAAAGTGATGGTTGAACATAAGAGTTTTCTTTATTATTCTTTTCTAATGATAATAATTTTTTTTCTAAAGCCTTAACTTCAAACATTGTATTTCTATAAAAATAATAAGACGTATCTAGTAAATAACTAAATTCATCTCTTTTTATATCAGATAAAAGATTATCTTCTAATAAATCATCTATTTCATAATTACATTTATTTAAAACTAATAATGCTGTTACGCTTGAAATAAAATGTTTTTCTTTATCCGAAAAATTATAATTTTTCTTATCAATATTTTTCATGCTAATATCGTAGACAGTACAATAAAATTTTTTTCTATCTTCTATCATTTCATCTCTATTATTTAATTTATAATTTTCAATTAAATAATCTACAATTGCTATCATTTTAGTTTTATCAAATTTTGGAAAAATTGCTTTTGCTCCCCAAGTTTGAGATATATCAAATACTACAAAAGACCAATTATTATTACCTCGTAAACGGTATCCATGTTCTCCAGATTTTATTCTTCTACCAATTTTATTCCAATCCTCATATTTACCAAATGCCTTTCCTGTTGGACAAACCTCATATAAATGCAAAACATTTTCAAAATTGTAATATTGTGCCTTATAAAATTGAGATGAAAATTTTAGGAAATTTAAAAGATTACTATTATTTTTTGTAATTTCATATATCACTCTATCATCTCACCAACAACAATAGTCCTATACTTGTCATTACCAGATTTACAAGTAATCAAAGTAATAATAGATTGATCCATTTTATTGAGGGGTGTTCTATCTGTCATAGCAACTTCATAATTTTTGATAATCCTATATGTATATTTTATATTATTATAATAAATATAAATTTCATCGTTATTTTTTAATTTATATATATTTTTAAAATAAGAAACTCTGCTGTTTCCATTATGAGCAAATAATATAAAATTTCCATTCTTAATATTCGGCATATCAGAAGTGGGATAAATACTCACATTTCTATCTATCGTTGTATAAGAGGTATTACTCATAACAATTCCTGTATAAAGTGATATCTTAGGAATTTCTATAACAGCTAGATAGGAAGCAGTACTTGGAACTGATTGTTCCTCTTGAACTTCTTCAACATGTAATATTTCTTCTTTTGAATTGTCGAAATCTTCAAAAAATTCTTGTAATAATACTTGATCAGTATTTTGATATTTACTATCCAGATAACAATTATATATTAGTATTGATATACCAATAAATGCCATAAAAATGGAAATAACCAAAAATATTTTTTTCATAAATATTCCCCCAATCTAAAATTTCATATTTTTATCTTTTAAAAAGTCAAAGACACTAATTTGTAAGGCTTCACATATATTCAACATTATAAAAAAATCTGGATTCTTGTTTTTTCCAGATTCAATTTCCATAACCTCTTCATTATCTATGTGCGAAAGTTTAGCAAGTCTGTTTTGGCTCATTCCCCAACATTTCCTTTCAAATCGAATGATACTTCCTAAATTATCTACATACATTATGATTCCCCATTTAACAGCAAACTAATTTCTAATTGGGTTGCATATAATTCTTCTATATTGTCATTACATTTTAAGTTCCACTCATATAAATCTTCATCAATTTGCCGAGTTATATTAAATATTTTATTTTCTGATAACGGATTATAAAACCCCACGAAAACTATTACTCTATTTTCTTCTGTTAAATATTCTACATTGTTTTTAACTGTATCAAATTCTGGTCTTATTTTCTCAATAAGTTCTTCTAATTTTTTCTTTTGTTCTGCAGTTGTATTATCTGTAATTTTAAAGCCTCGTGTCTTTCCTGCTTTTATATCATCAACAGTATAATATGTATTATCTAATTTTTGGAGATGAGTAATTTCTCGATTGACACATCCACCTTTATAACATTTAAACTTTTTATAAAAAACAGTATTGCGTAAAATTGGATAACCTCTCGTAGGAAAAATTATGGTTTTAAAATGAAGTTGCTTTACTTCGTCAGCTGTAAGCAAATACCGACCAATTAAATTTGTTCCTTTACTACCACTAGCATTTGTTAAACTTATAGAATAATTTATAGAATTGCTTTCCAAAGTTTTTGAACCAAGCCTCTTACTAATTGCTTCAGCTGTTTCTTGAGTGTTCGTTTTTAAGTAGCATAAACCAGTATTATCAAGGACAGATTGTGCTATTTCTTTCCCGTATATACTATCTAATTGAGAAAAGGATTGAATATATAGGTGAAATCGCATTCCCCTAGAACGTGCAACACTAACCATTTTTTCAATACTCGGATCTAAAAATGGTGGACAGTTAGCAAATTCATCAAGTAAAAAATCTATTTGAACTGGTAAAATTTTATCTTCTTGTTCATTAGCAAGTTTTACTAATTCCTTATAAATTAGACCTACAAGAATTGTAACAAAGCTAAAGTACGTTTTATCTTCATCTGGAACAATAACGTATAAAACTGTTTTTTCTCTACCTAAAATATCAAAAGGAAAATCAGAACTAGAAGTAATATTAGCAACATTCACATCATCAAACAAGGACATTTTCTCATTAAAAACGCTGGTAATAGATTTATATGTATTTTCACTACTAGAAATAATAGATAATAAAGAATCTTTACTTTTAGAACCATAAGGTTTGGATTCAATATAATTTTTAAATACTTCAGTGTTTTCTTCTGTCATAGAACTATTTTGAAATTTTTTTATAGAAGTAAGAGTAATCTTATCTCTAGTAATTCTATTATCTTTATAATCTTCTAAAAATAAACCTATAAGTCCCTCTAATAAATTTCTAGCTGAATTATTCCAAAAAGGATCTTTCGATTCTTTATCATTCGTAATCATAGAACTAATAGAACTAATCAAACGGTTACACTCTGCATAATGTGTCATAGATAAATTTTCTTGATTAAATTGTTCATCACAAACTTCAACTAACCTATCTACTAAAACACTATAATCATTATCTAAATATGTGGATCGGTTATAATAAATTAGACAGAAAAAATAAGGACATGATAAAATAGAAA
>CANPBV010000075.1 GCA_947572405.1 uncultured Mycoplasmatota bacterium
TTTATATTGATAAGCCAATTCAGCAGCATACATTGATACAGACGATTTCCAGAGTGAACCGTGTCTATGAGGGCAAGGACAGAGGCTTGATTGTTGATTATATTGGTATCAAGAAAAATATGAATGTTGCGCTTCGTAAGTATACAAATTTTGAGAAAGAGGAACTGGATGATATTAGTCAGGCGGTGACGATTGTTTTAAATCAACTTGAGGTGTTAGACCAGATGTTTCACAATTTTAGTGCAAAGGATTACTATGTGGGAAGTCCGGTTGAACAGTTAAATTGCCTGAACAGAGCAGTAGAGTATGTGCAGTTGACACAGGACTTGGAACTCCGGTTCATGGCGGCAGTTAGAAAAATGAAACAGGCATTTAACTTGTGCAATTCCAGTGAACAGTTTACCAATGCAGATATTGAAAAAGTGCATTTTTATCAGGCGGTGCGTTCGGTACTGTTTAAACTGACAAAAGGAGAAGCGCCGGATGTTTCCCAGATGAATGCCAAAGTTCGTAAATTGCTGGATAGTGCAATACAGTCTGATGGTATTGAGGAACTATTTGAAACGGGGAAACATATAGATGTTGATATTTTCAGCGATGCGTATATGGCAAGAATTGAAAAGATTCCTATGCCCAATACGAAGATTAAAGCATTGCAGAGATTGCTGTCTTATGCTATTGAGGAGTTTAAGCGGGTAAATAAAATAAAAAGTATTGAATTTTCGGAGAGAATGAGGGCAGTAGTTGATACTTACAATAATCGGAGGAAAGAGGAGGCTTTTGCAAACGAAGTCTTGGATGAAGTGGCAAATCAGCTTGCGGATTTAATACAGGAATTGAAAGCGGAAAGAAATTCGTTTCAAGATATAGGGATTGATTATGAGGAAAAAGCCTTTTATGATATTCTGCTTGCAGTATCGAAGAAGTATGAATTTGAATATCCAGATGATAAAATGATTGCGTTGTCAAAAGAAATTCGGGCAGTTGTAGATGATAAGGCAAAATATACGGATTGGTCTACCAGAGAAGATATCAAAGCAACTTTGCAGGTGGATTTAATTATTCTGCTTGATAAATATGGTTATCCGCCAGTTACGATAGATGATGTTTATAAAGAAGTACTGGAACAGGCGGAGAATTTTAAAAAGTATGCAAAATAGTGTGTGAAATAATGAAGTATCGGATATTAGTTTAGAGAGTGGGTTTGCAAATGCTTATATTGTAATGATTACATTATCAAAAATGATAGCGGATGGTTGCTTGAATTTTAAAAGCTGGTCAGGTATGAATCAATAAAAATTGGAGAATTGATATGTTAAGAAAAGTCGCCAATAAACTATATGAATTATTTGTTGTAAATCGAAATGCAACAGCTATTCAACTTAAAGATGGAACTTATATCACTAAATATACAAAAATTACTGAGAATGATATTTATTGTATGCTTAAAGAAAAGAAGTCATTAGGTAGTTATCAGCAGTTATACAAAAGTTCTTATGTGAAATGGATATGCTTTGATTTTGATTGCAGGGACAAAGAAAATCCAAATCTTCCAGAATTATATAAGAAATGTACATTACCTTTAAATAATTTTTTGAAAGTTAACAATATTTCATTTGTTAATGAATTTTCTGGTAGAAGAGGTATTCACACATGGATTATTTTTGATGATTATGTGAAAAAAGGAGATGCTTTTAAGATTCTCACTAGAATAAAAAATGCAGTAGTATTTGATTATGATACATCAGTATATGCTTTAGATGAATTTCCTGCCACTGGTAATAGCAAAGGTAATATATTGGGAAAACAGGTAAAAGTGCCATTATCGTTTCATTCGTGTGGTAAACAATCATTTTTATTTTTGGGAGAATATAAAGAGAATAATTATTGCAATGAATTTTATAAAGAACAATTGTTAATTTTGAATACTATCAAAAAGAACAAATTATCTGATGTAATAAGAATATTACAGTTAGAAGATGTTCGAATAGCGGTTCCATATAAAAAAATGTACATTACTGAGTCACTAGAATGTAGTGCTGAACAAGTAATTAGCATATTGTCTCAGACAGAAGTTTATCGGCAATTATTTGAACGATTATTGCATGGACAGGCTTTATTGAAAGATTGGTTTGTAATGTTAGGTACACTGGGAAAAATAGAAGGTAGTTCAGATTTGTTATGTGATGTATTTAAATATTGTCCGGATTTTTCGGAGAAAGAAACGAAACAACGCATATCGCAATTTGGATATAAGTATTTTCCAGCTACTTTTAGCTATTTATATAATTTGTATGATTTAGATATAGAAGAAAGAATAGATCCTAATGAAAATGGGTTACAATATTTGATCCGACATTTAGATCAAAATGTAAATATCCATAATTGGGATGAGAATGAAAAAACTTTTTTGGAAAGTAGCGAATACACTCTAAAAAAAGAGATTAGTTATTTGTTTACTAATGATGAAGTGCCTGTTGTATCAATATATCTGGATTTATTGCATATGACTTCGTATGATAGTAAAAAGATAGATGTTACTATTTTGAAAATTTCACAGGGTGACATGTTAGAAATTGAACCAAGGAATTATCATGTATTCGAGAGAATCGAATCAGAATCTAAAACAAGAAAAATGGTTTCATTAAGTGCATATGATAGGGTATTAACATCACATATGGCATTAAATTTATTTTATGGAATGAGCAGAAAAATCAAGTCATACAGTTATAATCCTAATTATTTGTCAGAAAATGATATGTTTTTTCACTGGTACAATTCTTGGGGGAATTATTTAGGTCAGATACGTAAATTCTTAGATTTTGATATGTATGAGAACATGCAGGTTATAATATTAGATATATCTCATTTCTATGATAGTATAGATTTTTTGGGGATATATAGGCTTTTTGATAATTACCTAAATACACAGAAAAAAAATATACTTAAGGAATTGGTTTCCTATAATGAAAAAATAATGAGAAAAATAAATGGTAGTAGGAAGGGAGTCCCTCAGGGACCAGCATATGCAAGACTTATAGCAGAAACTTTCTTAGGAATACTAGTAGAGAAAGTGGTTGAAAAGCTAGGTAATCAAGAAGAGAAACTATTTATTTATAGGTATGTGGATGATATAGTTATATTTCATGATGAAACATTAATTAATCAAAATATATATGATCTTTTTAATGAAATATTTTCGGTGTATGGATTAACATTAAATCAGGAAAAAAGTAAAATATACGGAAAAATTAGAGATCTGTCAGAGGAACAGAGATGTGAAATACTACGAACAAACCAATTTCAGTATGGATTGAGAATATCCGATTACTCTTATTTAGTTGAGGACAAATATATTCAAAAAAAAGTATCTGCAATTATTGCACAAAAAGGAAAGTTTGATATATCAAATATTGCATTTTTCTTTTCGGTTTATACAGATGAGAGAGCAAAAAAACAATTTTTTAATATGTATTCGAAAGATATTTTTTCATGTCAATATGGAAGAGGTAGCGGATATTCGTTATTCTATGAATATATTTTGAGCAATGCGGATGTGCTAGAAAAGAGTATAGAAAAATCGTTGTTTGAACTGATACCAATAAATAGTATAAATTTTTCATGTTGTTTAACTGCAATTTATTATGCATATAAAAATAATATATTATCCAAAAATAGTTTTAATAAGTTACTTAGGACATATATTCATAAAATTAAAGAAAATATAGAGAAAGTGGAAAGGAAAGAAGACAAAAGCATAATTTTATCGTTAGCTTGTCAAGGGGAAAAATGAAAGAAAGAATTGAGACATTTTTAAAAAGAATAGATTTAAAACCAGAATTAGAACTTGCTTGTGAAATATTTAAATTTATTGAACAGTGTGATGCAAAAAGAATAATTGGTTTAGAAGAAAGAATGGCGGCTTTGTTTTGCAGAAGTGTAGCGTGTTTGCCTCAGAATGACATTGCTGAAGACGTGAAAGATTTATTAATGAATGCTTTTGAAAATATAAGGACAATGGCTAATGAGGCAAATGGAACAAGTGAATTACGAACATTATTTTTATTAAACCAAGTGTACAAATCAAATTCAAGAGCAAAGTACGATGAAATGATTAAAGAGGATTTTGAACTTTTACTGGATAATTTGGAGAAAATAAGAATATTATTTAGAATAGTAGATGATAATGCAAATGAATATTTTCCGATAAGTTCTTTATTATTCAATTTAATTAAAAGTGACAATTTAGTGCGTGATATAAGCGAAGTTAAAACGATTCAGGCATTAATGCTTGCTTTACAGATATTTGATAAGAATAAATATCCAAAACAATTTGAAGACATTGAAAATATAGTCTACGAAAAAAATTTAAAATTTGTAGATTATTTATTGAAAGGTGCATGTCGTCTGGGTGGAGATGAGTGGAAGAGCAATTATGAAAAAAACGGAACGCTTATATTATACAATAACGATAAAATAAACGGGTCAATTTTAATTCGAAATATGAATAGAGAATATTTTAACATTGATAGAAGTATTCAGGAAATATATAATTTTTCAGAGGTATATGAAGAAAAAAATGAGGAAAATATAGGGGTAGCATATTATGTTGAATATCCGTTAAAAAATTATGATACAGTTGATTTAAAAAAAGAATTTTCAATTCCTAATAACAGAAAATCAATTTTGCAAATATTAAAAATTATATATGAAGATAAGTGTTATAATATTCTTTTTGAAAATGCATTATTTAGGGATTCTCAAACTATTCGAATTATTAATCCATTTAGCAAAATAGATACATATACAATTGTTAATGGTAATAGTGTGACGGATGGATTTGTAGAAATAACAGAGTGGCTAAAAAAATATGGATTGGTTACATTAGCAGGTAAAGGAATCGAAATTGTTAATTTAGGTACATTAATAAGCCTGGAAAAAATTTGTAATGTTGATTTTGATTTAATAGGAATAAATGATGAAAATATCACTTTTGCAGATTTACTGATGAATTGGATAAGAAATTGTGAGGATAAAAGAGATTCATTCAATACATTTTTGAAAGAATATACCGAGAAATTAAAGTATATTTATGATATTCAAGATCTATTTGGTAAAAAATTCAAAAATGATTATTTTATTCCATATTCAATAAAAGAAGAACTGATTAATGAACTTGATTTTGATGAAATAATAAATACATTACCAATTGATACTTTTCATATTAAAAAAGACTTTTTAAACGAAAACGTAATCATTAGTCGAATTGAAAATCAAGAAGATTTTTCTGATTATGAAATAAAGGACATAATGGGAGATACAACTGATGGTTTAACAGGAGAAATTGTAGCATGTATTGATGAAGAAAATCATACTCTATATACAGGATTGGAAGTAAAATATTATGTTCTTTTGAAAGAGAAAATTGCACAATTAAATAATAAAACTTTGTGTAAAGATGTAATAGACAAAATAGATGAGTTTAGCATTTCGCAATTTGAAAAAATGCTGTTTTGTTTCAAAACAGCATTTAATAAAGTACATCCAGGGATATTGATGCGTGATATAGTTAGATATAGACTTGCACACCACTTACTGTTATTGCAATTGAATCAAGATCAAGTAATGCAATGGATTAATTTACTCAAGCAGCATGAAATAGTTGAGTATTCGTTTGTAAATTCCCTGCCCTATAGTGGAGAATCTGGAATTCTATATGTTCCAAAAGATAGAAGCCGATCCCACAGTACATTTAAATATGTATATGAGAAGTATATTTCGAGCCCATTAAAAAGAGATATAGTTGATATATATGATCAAAAAATATCATTAGAGAAAGATGGATATTATGTAGGACATGAGAAAATAACAAAAGTGGTATTTTTATTTGATTTAATTCAAAATGGTAAGGCGACCATTGACACGCTAGAGTATTATCTAAATAAAAACAGTGTTGAAGATAATATACATATGGTTTTTTATTGCAATGGTAGAAAGGTTTCTATTGCTGAAATTCTAGGAGTGAACAGTGCTTGTGAGATTGAAATATATACTATATATTCAGGAGATGGTGGAAGAAAAAAAGTACAAAAATATATTGACAAAAAGTTAGCGAACACAAAGTCCACAGTATTGGAACCATTGAGGGAACTTTCGCAAGTATTGTCCAAAGAGGACAATGAATTGTGCAAATTAATATACCAAGGGCGTCTTGGAGGAAAAATATATCCGGGCGACTATATGGTTATAAGAGAATATAATCAGCCTAAACATAATATTATGTCGGATGAAATAATGAAACTGGAAAAAGTAGTTGCATTGTTTTGTAAAAGGGCTGAGAATTACTAGATACAAGGTAATATTTTATTGAGATTTCAAGAGGTAAAAATTTTGCGCTGAAATTAAAATTGGATGAGGATAATATATTCTGAAAGGGTGTGCATTTTAGATACCTCAATTATGAAGCTATTGTAATGAGTTGGAGTGATTGTTTTGCTAATAGGGATATAAGATAGAAAGCAGGTGACAAGTATGCCAGAACATCAGACAATAGAATGGAAAGAATCATGGCATGATGAGTTTTTAGAGTGGATTTGTGGATATGCGAATGCTTATGGAGGAACACTTTATATTGGCAAGAATGATAATGGAGATGTTGTTGGACTTAGCGATAAAGATAGGAAAAAACTATTGGAGTCTATTCCAAATAAAATTACAGATACAATGGGCATTGTGGCAGATGTCAATTTGCTATACGAAAATGACTTGCAATACATTGAGATTATTGTAGACAAGTACCCATCCCTTATCAGCTATCATGGTAAATATTTTTATCGTTCCGGTAGCACGATGAGAACAATAACGGGAAAAGAGTTGGATAAAGCAATCTTAAAATCGCAGGGCAGAACATGGGACGGTATGCCGATTCCTAAATTAAAGGTAACGGATTTGAGGAGAGAGGCAATCGACCTGTTTAAGGAAAAAGCTCTGAGAAGGCACAGACTGACAGAGGAAGAAACAAGAGTTGACGATACCATACTGATGGAGAACCTTCATCTGATTGATGAAGAAGGGTAT
>CANPBV010000076.1 GCA_947572405.1 uncultured Mycoplasmatota bacterium
TTAAATACGGTTTATCTTTCAAAAAAATGTGTCTAAAAACTTGACATAAATCCAGAATATGAATCTTGGAATAGACTTTTACCCAATTGGAATCAACAAGTAAAAGTAACAAAAGAAACGATTATTAAAATAATGAATGGAGAGGAATAATGAAGCATTATAAACTTTCAAATGGTCAAAAAATTCCTTTGATAGGATATGGAACTTGGAGATTAAAAAATAAAGAGGAAACGACCCAGATTATTGAAAATGCAGTTAAGTCTGGATATCGGCTTTTTGATACTGCATCCGCATATGGAAATGAGCAAGTAATTGGAGCTGGATTAAAAAAGTCTGGAATTTCTAGAAGTGAACTTTTCATAAGTGGAAAGTTGTGGAATGAAGACCGAGGATATGAGAATATTATAAAGGCATGCAAAAGAACGATCAAAAATTTGGATTGTGAATACTTAGATTTGTATTTAATACATTGGCCAGCTTCTAAGGCCGTTCATGTAAACTGGGTAGAAATAAATAAAGAGACTTGGAAAGCTATGGAATACTTATATCAAGAAGGATATGTAAAAGCAATTGGTGTTTGTAATTTTAAAAAAAATCAATTAGAAAAATTACTAGAGAGTGCCACCATAGTCCCAATGGTGAATCAAATTGAAATGCATATAGGGCAAAATCAAGAGGAAATTAGAAAATACTGTCAAGAAAAAGGAATTTTAGTAGAAGCATGGAGTCCTCTGGGATCAGGAAAAATGTTGAAAATTAAAGAATTAGAAGAAATAGCTAACAAATATCAAATAACAATAGCACAACTTTGTATTAAGTGGTGTTTACAAAACGGAGTTTTGCCTCTTCCTAAAAGTAAAAACATGGAGAGAATGCAAAATAATTTAGATGTATTCGATTTTGAAATATCAAGTGAAGATATGAAAATATTAAATGAAATGCCATATTTAGGTGGTTCAGGACTTGACTCTGAAACAATCACATTATTTGGATAGGAGAAATTTATGGAACAAGAATTAAAAGAATTACGAAGACAAATATTTTTAACAGGTTATTCTGTTAATATAGCACATATAGCTTCTGCATTTTCCATTGTAGAAATTTTATATAGTTTATATATAAATCATAATTTAAAATATGATTCAAAAAATCCAAATATGGAAAATCGTGATCTTTTTATTTTAAGTAAAGGTCATGGAAGCTTAGCATTATATACAATTCTTTGTAAAGCAGGTTTTTTTGATAAAAAATTTCTAGCTTCTTTTTGTAAACCAGGAAGTGTTTTAGGAGGAGAACCTTGCATTCCACATATTCCAGGAATAGAAGCAACCACTGGTTCTTTAGGACATGGGCTTTCGTTAGGAGTAGGAATGGCACTAGCTAAAAAATTAGATGGAAAAAAAGAAAAAGTATATGTATTATTAGGCGATGGTGAATGTGAAGAAGGTACAGTTTGGGAAGCGATTATGTTTGCTGCTCATTATAAATTGGATAATTTAGTAGCAATTGTTGATTGTAATAAAATACAAAAAATGGGTTCACTAGAAGCAATTATGAGCATTCCTTCTTGGAAAGAACGTTTTCTTTCATTTGGATGGCAGGTAGAAGAAGTAAATGGACATGATGTAAATGCTTTGGATCAATTGTTTCAAAAGGAAAATAATATAGGAAAACCATTTGTTATTTTAGCAAATACAATAAAAGGAAAAGGTGTCTCTATTATTGAAAATGATCCAAGATGGCATTGGCGACTTCCAAATAAAAAGGAATTAAAAACATTTACGGCGGAATTAGAAATTAGTGAGGAGGAGATTCAAACATGCAGAAAAGCTATATAAACTCTCTGTATCAACTGTTAAAAAAAGATAAGAATGTTATTTCATGTTTGTCTGACAGTGGAACAGATTATGATGAAATGATTGCTAGGGAATTTCCGAATCAGGTAATTAATTTTGGAATTGGTGAAAATAACAAAGTAGCGGCAGCGGCAGGATTAGCCAGTTGTGGCAAAATTCCTTTTGTGTATACAACAAGTGCCTTTTTGGCATATCGGTCTTACGAATTTATAAGAAATGATGTTTGTATTCAAAATAAAAACGTAAAATTAATAGGAATGGGGAGTGGCCTTGCTTGGTCAACATTAGGTGTTACACATCACACAACAGAGGACATTGCAGCTTTGAAAGCTTTGCCCAATTTAACCATTCTTTCTCCTTGTTCCCCAAAGGAATTAGAGAAATGCATTCATGCAGCTTATGAAATAAATGGACCAGTTTATGTAAGAATGGGAATGAGTAACGAAATGGAAATTTATCCAGATGACTGTACATTTAAACTAGGAAAAAACAATGTTTTACTAGAAGGAAATAGAGGAACAATATTTACAACAGGGAGCATTACAAGTGAAGTATTGAGTGCGACAAAACGATTAAGTGATGAAGGCTTTTCACTTGAAGTAGTTAATATTTCTACGATTAAGCCTTTTGATCAACAATCAGTAATAGAAGAATGTAAAAAAAATTCGGTGATATTTTCTGTAGAAGAGCACAATGTGATTGGCGGAATAGGAAGCAGTATTGCTGATGTAATTGCAGAAAATAAATTAGATGTAGAATTAATAAAAATAGGATTAGCTGATACTTTTGCAGTCGGATATGGAACGCATAGTCAAGTATTAGAAATGAACAGATTAGATAAAAATAACATTTATGAAATAATAAAAAACAAGCTATCTTAAAAGAATAGCTTGTGCAACTGTATAATGTTTTTCATGAGCAATTGAAACAATGAATTTATAACTTTTGAAAGTGGCGATAGGTGCGCCATTTTTTTGTGTTAAAATTTCTATTTCTTGAAAATGTGGATTTTCATGTTTATTGACTGCTTTTATGATTGCCTCTTTTAAGGCGAATCTTCCACATAAAAATTCTAGTTTTTTATGTCCTATTTTAGAAAAATATAATAATTTTTCATTTTTAGTAAGCACCATATTTATAAATTCTTTAGATATATGCTTTTCAATCCTTTCATTTTCAATAATGTCGATCCCAATATTATCAATCATAAAATCACCATACTTATCATAACATAAATTTTGAAATATTTTGCTAAAAAGCACAAAAATTTTGGTTGACAAATTCTTAAAAGGAACTTATAATAATAATTGGAAATAGTAATCATTACTACTTAGGAAGTGATATTTTGAAATATTCTGATAGAAGAGAATGTATATTTAAAAGAATTAAAAACTCTTATGACCATCCAACGGCTGAAATGATTTATGAAGATGTAAGAAAAATTATTCCAAATATTAGTTTAGGAACTGTATATCGTAATTTAAATCAATTGGTAGAGGAAGGATATATAAAAAAAATAACAAATCTGGATGAAAATGCACACTACGATAAAAAGGATATGCATGCTCATATGAGATGCTTGAATTGTGGAATTATCTTAGATTTAGAAAAAACAATGATACCAAATATCGCTGAGTATGTAGAAGAAAAAAGTGGTAATAGAATACTATCTCAAGAATTATTGCTTACAGGAATCTGTAAAGAATGTAGAAAGAAGGAAAACATATGAACTTAAAAGGAACAAAAACAGAACAAAATTTAATGGCAGCTTTTGCTGGAGAAAGCCAAGCAAGAAACAAATACACTTATTATGCATCTAAAGCAAAAAAAGAAGGATATGAACAAATCGCAGCTATTTTTGAAGAAACGGCGAATAACGAAAAAGAACATGCTAAAATGTGGTTCAAATTATTACATGAAGATCAAGTACCATCAACAATTGAAAACTTAGAGGATGCAGCAAATGGAGAAAACTATGAATGGACAGAAATGTATGCAGAATTTGCTAAGATAGCACGTGAAGAAGGATTTGAAAAAATAGCGTTCCTTTTTGATGGAGTTGCAAAAATCGAAAAAGAACATGAAGAAAGATATAAAGCATTGCTAGCTAATATCAAAGAAGGAAAAGTATTTGAAAAAGAGTCAAAAACAATGTGGGTATGTCGTAACTGTGGACATGTTCACTTTGGAGAAAAAGCTCCAGAGGTTTGCCCAATTTGTGCTCATCCACAAGCATATTTTGAATTAAGAGCTACAAACTATTAGTAGAAGGCATCAAACGATGCTTTTTTTACATTTTAAATGTAAATTACGTTAAAAAATATTTTTTTTCACTTTTATTAATGATATAATAATGATAAGAAAGATAAAGCACATAGAGGTGATTTTATGAGTCAAATAATAGATGGAAAAGAAATTAGCAAACAATTGAAGGATGAACTCGCTTTAAAAGTAAAAACATGTATGATCAAGCCAAGTTTAGCAGTAATACAGGTTGGAGAAGATCTGGCAAGTAATGCCTATATTAAGGGAAAAGCAAAAGCCGCAAATGAGGTCGGAATGAATTTCAGGCTATTTCAATATGCTTTTGACACAAGTGAAAGAGAAATTATGAATAAAATTGTAGAACTGAATAATGATGAATATATTGATGGCATTATTGTACAACTTCCGCTTCCAAGTGGAATGAGTACTAGGAAAATTATTAATTCTATTGACGTGTCAAAAGATGTAGATGGTCTAACCGATAAAAGTATTGCTAGGTTTTATAATAACAGAAAATGTTTTGTCCCTTGTACGCCATTAGCTGTAATGGAATTATTAAAGCGAAAGGAAATAGAAGTAGCGGGAAAGCATGTAGTGATAATTGGAAGAAGTAATTTAGTTGGGAAACCATTGGCGCAATTGCTTTTAAAAAAAGATGCAACCGTTACGATTTGTCACTCTAAAACAGAAAATTTAAATGAACTTACAAAAATAGCAGACATTTTAATTGTAGCAGTCGGAGAAAAGCATTTAATTTCTGCTGATATGGTAAAAGATGGGGCGATCATTATAGATGTTGGAATCACAAGAGAAGAAGGAAAACTTTATGGGGATGTAGATTTTGATAAAGTAGCAGAAAAAGCCTCTTATATTACACCTGTTCCAGGTGGAGTAGGACCAATGACAGTTACAATGTTATTAAAAAATGTAATCGAATGTTATAATAATAAAAACACTAGTAAATAATAATACTGGTGATTTTTTATGAAGACGATTTTAATAACAGGTGGTAGAAGTGGAATTATGCATAAAGTTATTGAACAGTTATTAGGTAAAGAGTATCATATTTATATATCTGTTCATACAGAAAAGGAGTTAGAACGAATCCAAAAAAAATATCAGGAAGAATTGCATGTTACTTGTCTGAAACTAGATATAGAAAATAAAAACGATTATAAACAATTAGATTTACTGGATATTGATATTTATATTGCCAATGCCGCAATCGGAATGGGTGGCAGTATTATAAATATGGATATTGATAGAATCAGAGCAAATTATGAAACCAATTTATTTGCAAACCTAGAACTTTTACAATATATTCTAAATAAAATGATGAATAGAAAATCGGGTAAAATTATTTTAATGGCCTCTTTAGCAGGGATTTTACCAGTCCCTTTCTTGGGAAGTTATTGTTCCACAAAAGCAAGTCTTATTAAGTGGGCAGAATGCTTGAAATTAGAGTTATTAGAAGCAAAAATTCCTGTTTCAATTACTTTAATAGAGCCTGGATTTAATAGAATTATGTTAGAAAATAAATATCCAGAAGTTGAAACAGAAGTATATTTTAATAACATTATAGAATTACTTCATATGCAAGATAAAATGATATTGGGAATTTCTAAAAAAAATTTAACTTCTATTAGCAATAAAATATGTGAGGCAATTGATAGCAAAAAACCAAAATTTATTTATCGCGCTCCTTTTTCGGAAGTGATAACTGCAAAATTATTTCAGTTGTTTTTCGAGTAACTTCATGTTATACTTAGAATGGTGATACTAATGTTAGAATTTAAAGATAATGAAACAATAGAGGTTATGGATACTCAGGCTTGGATAGAATCTAATAATGAGAAAATAGAAATTCAGTTAATTGTTACAAATATGCGCTTTTTAGCAGTAAAAGAAACGCCAAAGGGAAAATTTGTAATTTGCGACTTTTATTTGGAAGAAATGGAAAGAATAGATCATCAAACACAAAATACAACTTGTTGGTTAGTTGAAAATCGATTTGTAAAATTTGATAGTGATCCGATTGGAGAATATTTACTAAAATATATTTCAAACAAATAAAATTAAAAAAGGAATAATAAAGTATTGTCAAACAAAAATAAATATGATATTATTATATTGTTCCAAATGGCGATGTAGCTCAGTTGGCTAGAGCAACTGGTTCATACCCAGTAGGTCGAGAGTTCGAATCTCCCCGTCGCTACCATAAGATTATAAACTAGATAAGTTAACATCTAGTTTTTTTATGCGTTGTGCCATAAAGTTGTGCCATAACTATTTCTAGCATGCTATCACTGGCTTTTGTAAATTATGAAATACATTCGCACTGGCTTTTTATTATTGTTAAAAGTATGTGTATAAGTATTCATTGTGATACTTGCATTGAGATGTCCTAGTCTTTCACTCACTTGTTTTAGTAATACCACTGCTATCAAGTACACTAACACAAGTACGTCTTAATTCGTGGAATGATAATTTTGGAAAATCATATTTTGTTAAAATTTTTGGTAAAAGTAGATGCATTATTTAATACTTTAGGAACAAATAGTACTTCTGTCATAATGATGTTTTTAAAACAATATGAAAAAGAATTAAAAAATAAAATAAATAAAAATATATAATTTCATTGAAACATTGACTGAGTAAATGAATTAGTTTATGATATAATAAATAATTGAAAGGAGGATTCCTATGGAATATAATGTTTATTGTGATGAAAGTTGTCATTTAATTAGTAATGATAGCAAACATATGTTGATTGGGGCAGTTTATTGTCCAAAATTTAAAGTAAAAAAAGTAAATGAATATATAGAACATTTAAAGGAAAACTATAATCTTTCTGATAAAATATGGATTTATGTCAAGTTTTTAGACACATTTTTTTGAAAGATAAACCGTATTTA
>CANPBV010000077.1 GCA_947572405.1 uncultured Mycoplasmatota bacterium
CATTTTCCCGTTTATGTTTAAAATTTTTTAGGACATTTTCTAAAATTATTGACATACAAAATATCTAATTTTAAAGAAAATTAGAATAAATTCTTTTAAGTATATATAATAGTATTTTTTTCATTATCAATTATCATATAACTTTATGATAACAAAAATATGAATAAAATTTATTTTAAATTTTGCTCTAAATTATAGTCTTCTAAAAAAAATGTGATAAAATAAATATAATGTAAAAAATATATTAAGGAAGGTAAATATTATGTTTAAAATGATTGCAACGGATTTAGATGGAACCCTTTTAAGAAAAACAAGGAAACCATCAGAAGAAACAAAACAATATTTAATGAAATTAAAGGAGCAGGGATATATTATCGTTATTGCGACAGGACGAATTTATTCGTCTATATTAAATGCAACAGAAGGTGCCTTATTTGCAAACTATCTTATTTCTGATAATGGAAGTTGTGCCTATAAGATAACTGGAGAACCTATTTTTCAAAATTTTATTCCAAAGGAGATTATTGCTAAAATTTTTAATTATTATGATGACAATTTTCGCTATATCAGTGTATGTGATAAAAATACGATTTATAAATATTCAAAAACAGAGATAGAAAATAATAGTTATATAAAGATGATAACAGAAAAGGAAGAAAGTTTAAAAAATGATTTGGAAGTTTCTCACATGACGATTGTTATGAATACCAATGAATCTGTCTTAGTGCTATATTCAAAATTAGTAGAAGAGTTTCCACAATTAGAAATTTTAATTATGCAAGATTCATTTACAGATAATCAATGGATTGATATCATGGTTAAAGGGTGTTCAAAATATAATGCGATTAAAAATTTAGCGAATTCGCTTGGCATTCTAAATGATGAAATTATTGCATTTGGGGATGGACGAAATGATATTGATATGATTCAAAATTGCGGATTTGGAGTCGCTTTAGAAAATGCACTTCCTGAAGTAAAAGAAGTAGCAAAAGATGTTACATTTTTAGATCATGATCATGATGGGGTTATTCATTATTTAGAAAATGTGATAAGAAAAGCCGATTAATTCGACTTTTTATTTATTTACCAATCGATAGAAATTAATCGATGGTCGATTGAAAAGCCTAAAATCTAATTTGGTTGTACCAAGTCCGCTAGAAATATATAATTCAGTGTTATTTAAAGTATAATATTCATCAAAATATTTTTTTGCTCCATTTGGCTTTGTAATCGCCCCAATGAAGGGAATCCTAATTTGCCCATTGTGTGAATGCCCTGCTAGAATTAAATCATAATTTTTGTAAGTAATATCGTTGATATAATCTGGTTCATGTAATAATAGGATTTTATAGCGTGGCGTATCTGGATCTTCTGATTCTTGAATGGAATTAATATAATCATTGATTGGAGCGATTTTGTCTTTGGCATTTTTGGTTCCCTTTAAATTGGTAGAAAGTCCTGCGATCATAATTGGCTCATATTCTTTATTATAGATTAATTCATAAGTATCATTTAGATTATAAAAGCCAGAATCTTTCATAATCGTAGACCATTCCTCTTTATCAAAATCGTGTTCCCCCATGATTGCAAATTTTCCGATGGTTGCATTCATATTCTTTAGATTTTCAATGATATCTTTTGTATCAGTTTTTGATAGTGGTTTCTCTTTATCCAACAAATCGCCCGTTAAAACGATAATGTCTGGTTTTAATAAATTAATTTCTTTTACTAATGTCGCCAATTCTTTTTTATGAATGGTTCTTCCATAATGAATATCACTAATATGAACAATTTTAAATCCATAGAAAGAAGAAGGAAGTGCCGAATTTGTTACCTTATATTCTTTAATGATTAGTCCAGATGTTCCCATATATCTACTATATAATAAAGCAGAACAAATCAGAAAAAAAATTATAGTACAGCCAATGATTAAAATTTTTTTTATTCCCTTTTTTTCTTCTACGGTTTCCATTTTATCACCTAGATTTATTGTAGCACATTTCTAAAAAAAAAACTATTAGAGCTCTCCTAATAGCAATAATAGTATTTGTAATGACATCAATACTCCATTATGAATGAAGTGAATAAATCCAGGTACAAAAACATTGTCAGTTTTGGTCAATAGGTAAGCAAAAATAAAGCCTGGGGCACTATATGGAATAATATATAATAATTGCCACCAACTGGTTAAACTAGTTACCACATGCAAGGATCCAAACATAAGTCCAGATACTAGAATAAAAAGAATATCATTTGAAATGAGGTTACGGATTCCTCTTCGAAATACAAATTCTTCTTTTAACGGAGCAATAAAAACAGCTGTAATAAATGTATAAAGAGGAGCCATTTTAAGCATTTCATGAATGGATTGTTCATTATTAGCCATTTCATTTGGAGTCAACCATATAATCAATAAATTACTGATCATCATGATTCCTAATAAAATAAACCAATAAATAAAATATTTTTTAAAGTATTCATTATGGTGCTTTTTTAGATCCGCTAAGTCTTTTTTCAATTGATCCTTTAGTAAAAAAATGATAATTCCAAATTGTAGTAATTCAAAGGCAAAACTATAAACGATACGAATCCATAAAGGAAGTGTTGTATAGTCAATTCCTAATAAAGAAAAGGGAAGCAATTGAAATGGGAAAAAAAGTGTTATAAAATAAAAAATTAATACAATGATTCCAATTCCAAAATTTTTCATTTTTTGTGATTCATGGTTCATAAAATCATCTCCAATTATTATTATAACAAATTTTTTGTAAAAATAAAAACGAAATTTATTTTCAAAAATTACTTTTATTTTTGGAAAAATATGTTATAATAAAATTGATTTGAAAGGAGAGTGGGACAGAAATTCCCACTCTTTCCTTACTAAAAGGAGTGAAAAAGTGATAGAAGAGATTCAGGAAATGATAGAACCAGTAATAAAAGAAAAGGGATATCGTTTAGATGAAATTTCCTTTGTAATGGATAATAACATCAAAAATTTACAAGTAGTCATTGATAAAGATGGTGTGATTGATGTAGAAGACTGTGTCACAGTTAGTAAACTCATTAGCCCTATACTAGATGAGAAAGATCCAATCCCCGATTTTTATGTATTAGATGTTTGTTCTAAAGAGAAAGGTTGTGAATAAAATGGACAATAAGGAGTTTAAAACAGCTCTTCAAGTTTTGGAAAAAGAAAAAGGGATTAAGCCAGAAGTCGTTTATGAAGCAATGGAATTAGCACTTACTTCTGCTTATAAAAAAAATTATAATTCATTATCCAATGTGAGAGTAGAAATCGATAAAGAAAAAGGAGATATTCATATTTATTCTTTTAAAACGGTTGTGTTAGATGAAACATATGAAAGTGAAGAAGATAAAGTCAAAAGGACCGAATGGGAGAAAAAGGAAAAAGAGGAAGAGGAAAGATTACGTGCTATCCTAAAAGCTGGTATAGATACGATGGAAGATGATGAGGATGATGATTACGATCCAGAGGCCGAAGAGGAGGAAGAAATCTATCGTCCGTTTGTATTTGATTCTAGGATCCATTTGACATTAGAGGAAGCTTCTAAGATTGTTCCAGACATAAAGGTAGGAGAAACAATCGAAGAAGAGATAACTCCAAAAGATTTTGGACGTGTCGCAGCCTCAACTGCCAAACAAGTTGTCATTCAAAAAATTAGAGAAGCGGAACGCAATAATATTATTGATGAATTTAATGATAAACAAGATGAAATGGTGTCTGGTTTGGTCGAAATGGAAGATGTTCGAAATTATTATATTAATTTAGGTAGAACTCAAGGTATTTTACCAAAGGCAGAGACTATTCCTGGTGAGAAAATTAAAATGGGTTCTAATATTAAAGTTTATATTACAAAAGTAGAAAACAATTCAAAAGGACCACTGATTTTGTTATCTAGAAATCATTATGGATTTGTCAAACGCCTATTTGAATTAGAAATTCCAGAAATTAATGAAGGCATTATTTTAGTATATAGTGTTGCTCGTGATGCTGGGAATAGAACAAAAATTTCTGTTTACTCTGAAAATCCAAATGTTGATGCAGTAGGTTCTTGTATTGGACAAAATGGTTCTAGAATTAACCGGATTATTAATGAATTAAATGGAGAGAAAATTGATGTAATTCCATACGATAAGGAGCCAGCTAGATTTATTGAGAATGCTTTAAGTCCAGCTAAAAATTTACATGTATTTATTATGGATGAAAAGAAAAAAGAAGCACTTGTTGTTGTAAATAACGAAAACCTTTCTTTGGCAATTGGCAAAAAGGGGTTAAATGTAAGGTTGGCTGCTCGTTTAACGCATTATAAAATAGATGTTAAAACAATAGAGCAAGCAAGAGAGGATGGCATTAATATTATAGAATAGGAGTGATCTATAAGCATGAAAAAAATTCCAATGCGTAGTTGCATTATTACAAGAGAAAAACTTCCTAAAAGTGAGCTTGTAAGGGTTGTTAGAACACCAGAAGGAGAGGTTGTTATCGATTTATCTGGAAAGAGGAATGGTCATGGAGCCTATTTGAAAAAGGATTTAGAAGTAATTGAAAAAGCGAAAAAGGGAAATGCCTTGGGGCACCATTTAGAAACAGAAATTCCAGATCATATTTTTGAAGAATTAAAAGAATTCATAAAATAGAGAGTGAGGTGCATACTTATGATGAGTGTATTAGAATATGCAAATGACGTGAGTAAAAGTGTGGAGGAAATCTTAAAAAAATGTATAGAACTTGATATAGAGGCTAGAAATGAAGAAGATTTATTAAGCGAAGAAGATATTACAATTTTAGACAGTAGTTTGGATCAGGATGTAGAAGAAGAAATTATTGATGAAGTAGAGGTAACTGCCCAAATAGTACAAAGTAAAAATATGGATAAAGGAGCTTCTAAACCAAAAAAGAAGGCAACCACTAATTCAAAAGTAAATAAAAAAGAACTTGCTACAAAGAAAAAAGAAATGTATAAGAACAAAGAAAAATTAATGAGTAATGATAGTGGATCATTAGAAAATGTTGTTATTTATAAAGAAGGAATGACAATTGGTGATTTGGCAACTTCCCTAGGAGTAGGAAGTGCTGAATTAATCAAGAAATTATTTAGTTTGGGAGTTATGGCAACGATTAATAATTCCATTAGTTTTGAAAATGCTGAAATATTGGTATTGGATTATAATAAAGAGCTTAAAAATGAGGGTGCAACCGATGTAACGAACTTTGAAGAGTTTGAAATTATAGATAAAGAAGAGGATAAGAAAACACGTCCAGCTGTTGTAACAATTATGGGACATGTTGATCATGGAAAAACGACTCTTTTAGATTCTATTCGTAAAACTAATGTAGCACTAGGTGAAGCCGGTGGAATTACGCAAGCGATTAGTGCCTATCAAGTTAGTTATAAAGGGGAACCAATTACATTTATCGATACTCCAGGACATGCCGCTTTTACAGAAATGAGAGCGAGAGGGGCTTCTATTACTGATATTGTTATTATTATTGTGGCAGCTGATGATGGCGTAATGCCTCAGACCAAAGAAGCAATTGACCATGCCAAAGCTTCAGGAGTTCCAATTATGGTGGCGATTAATAAAATCGATAAACCAGGTGCCAACCCAGAAAGAGTTATGACAGAGTTAACGGAATATGGTCTTACTCCAGATTCTTGGGGGGGGGATACCATTTATACGCAAGTATCTGCTAAGAATGGAGATGGCATTGAAGAGTTATTAGAAAATATTTTGTTAGTAGCTGAAATGCAGGAATATAAAGCAAATCCAAATCGTTATGCAAGTGGGACGGTTGTAGAATCAAGATTAGATAAGCATCTAGGACCAATTGTGACAATTTTAATTCAAAATGGTACTTTGCGTTTAGGAGATCCAATTGTAGTAGGGCATGCTTATGGAAAAGTAAGAACTATGAAGAATGATAAAGGTGAAGAAATTATGGAAGCAACTCCATCTTTACCAGTTGAAATTACAGGACTTAATGAAACTCCTATAGCAGGAGATAAGTTTATGGCTTTTGAAAGTGAAAAACAGGCTAGGAGCATCGGAGAGGCTAGAAAAACACAAAATCGTTTAAAAGAGAATGCTAGTAAAGGTGCTGTTAGTTTGGATGATTTATTTGCAAAAATTGGAGATGGATTAAAAGAAATTAATGTAATTATTAAGGCAGATGTAAATGGTAGCAGTGAGGCTGTTAAAAATTCTTTAGAAAAAATTGAAGTAGAAGGAGTTCGTGTCAAAGTTATTCGTAGTACAGTTGGTGCGATTACAGAAAGTGACATTATTTTAGCGAAAGCTTCCAATGCGATCATGATAGGATTTAATGTTAGACCAACAAATAATATTAAGGATTATGCAAAAGAAAATGGGGTAGAGATTAGACTTTATAATATTATCTATAAAGCAGTAGAAGAAATGGAAGCAGCTATGAAAGGTATGTTAGACCCTGTATATGAGGAACAAATTGTAGGAACAACTGAGGTAAGACAACTCTTTAAGTTTTCTAAGGTTGGGACAATTGCTGGTTGTTATGTAACAGATGGTGTTATTAAAAATACTGCTCAAATGAGAGTTATTCGTGAAGGAATTGTAATTTATGATGGAAAAATAGGCTCTTTACAACGTGAAAAAGATAGTGTTAAAGAGGTAAAAAAAGGTTTAGAATGTGGAATTACAGTAGAAAATTATAATGATTTACGTGTAGGGGATGTACTAGAAGCTTATGAAATGGTGGAAGTAAAATAGGTATTCAAAAAATACTTATTTTTTTTGATCAATTGAATATTTAATAGTTACAAAATAGGAAACGGAAAAAGTAAAAACAAGATATCAATTTGTAAAGTGAAAAAGAAATAGGTTGCGGATACCAGTTATAACATGCTATACTATTTTATAGTAAAAGGAGTAAGGATATGAAAAAAA
>CANPBV010000078.1 GCA_947572405.1 uncultured Mycoplasmatota bacterium
AAAATTTGTTACTTTTTTTATAATTTCTTGTCTTCTTTATTGACTATGATCCAATCGAGAGATATGGGGCACTCTTGTGTAGGAACAACAAGTAACATATATTGCCATATGTTTCAAGAAGCAAGGGCAAAAAATTCTGAGGTTATTGCGGCAGCTCTTAACTTTAACGCAAAGTAAAAACCCCTAAATTCCTGCATAAAGACCAACTTTTCAAAATAAGTACCAAATAAAGACCATTTTAAAAAACAGCAAAATAAAATACCTTGCAAATAACGTATCTACGCCATTTGCAAGGCACCATTCTGGTGGAGATAAGGGGATTCGAATTGAATTCCGCTAATTTAATAACTTATCGTAATTTTGAAAAAACGCCTATTTTATGTGGATTGCAAGCACTTAAAATATTGCGGAATATCAAAATTTATCGTAAGTTTTCGTAATTTCAAAGGACAAATAAAGGACAGACTTATGAATACTTCTGCATATAAAATATTTTGCAAAATCAAATAATATTGATATTGACAATATCATATTATAATATCACTAACGAGAAAGTTTACTCAAATTTTTTGAGTAAGAATCCAATTCTTTTAACGTAATACCAACAAAATTGAAAGTATTGCAAACATTAAGCCAACAACTGCCAAATATATATTTTGCATTAATTTGCTTTCATTTTTTAACTTTTCAATTTCTCTTTTTAACTCATTGATTGCACCATGTAGAGCGTTAGCTGGTATATAATCAATAATTTTTGTTTTATCTTGATAATTACCTTCATATGGCGGGGCGGGTTCAATAAGTTTATTAAACTCTATGGTTGCATAGTGCATTCCCCTTTTGAGATGAACTGCTTGGTTTGATGTATTAAACAATAAGCAAAACAGAGTTCCGTTAAAACCTGGATCAATTTGAGGACCGTTGGATAAAATGATTCCTTGGCAAAATAACCCTACTGTCAATCCAAACTTGCCAATAACATCTCTTGGAATTCTCGCTCTTTCTTTGCAAGAAACAATGGCATAATCATATGGTTCAATAGTCAAGAACGAAAATGTATCCGTTAAACGTTTTATTTTTCCATCATAGTAATACTCATCACCCAAAAGTAGATCATAAGATGCACCCTTTATACCTTCATTTTTCGCATTATCAAGAAGCATTCCACAATCTATCATGAGGTTAATAATATCGTGTGATAAACCGCCACCAATATGGAATGAGTCAACCAAGGCAACTATTAATTTGGTCATACTTTCCAAATTACTTTCAGTGCTTTTTAATACATAGGTTGCCTTTTTGGCATATTGTCGATCTACATCGTTTTGTTTTTTCTTGGCTTTTTGTTTGGTCCTATCGTACCCTCCGCGCATCTTATATCTTTCTTCCAAAAGTTCATCATCGGAATCAATAAAGAACCAAATCGCTTCAAATTTTTTGGGGTCAAATAATTTATCAGCTGATTCTGCGGTTAGAATCAATATGGGATGTGTAGTGGAGTTTATTTTATCATACTCGCTTTTTAAGATGCCATAATATTGACCTAAATAAGCAGTAGAAACAAGCAATTTGTTATCATCTTCAAACTTTTTGAAGTTTTTAGTTGTCGTATAATCGTAATTAAAATCATCTTTTCGACGAGATCGTGTTGTAATTGCTTTTACAACAGAATAATCGCCTGATTTTTCCAATTCTTTTGCTAATGTACTTTTTCCAGAACAAGAAGGACCAGATATAATTATTGGAATAGGGCGTGTTGACATATACATTAGTTCTCCTTTCTGAAAATTATAATTTTTTCATTTACTAAACTTGCCCATTGAATACTGACGGTTCTACGGTGGCTTGGAATATATCTTTTAAACTCATCAATTAATGTTAGCCCATATTCCTCATATGACTTAATCATTGAATCAATTATTGGTTTCCGTTGATCGCTTTCCGCATAATCTGGAAGGACAAGACAGAAAAAGCCACCAATTTTCAATAAATCACATAAGCGTTTGTTGATTGTACCCATTGATGTCTTGTATTCAGCCAAGGCGTTTTTATTGGAACGGCGGCATCTTGCGCCAACCTCATGTGCAGTATAGTCGCTGTATTTTTGATTTAAAAAATTAAATGCCATCCTTTGGGATTTCACATAGTCAATCATTTTAGGATATGGAGGAGATGTCACTATAAGATCGACTTTAGAAACATTTATGTCAACAATAGAAGAATTGAATATTCGCTGGCTTTCTGTTGTTTTGTTGTAAAAGCTCTTAAATGTCTCGGTTTGATTTTTTAAATGAACTTCAATTTCTGAGAACAAAAGTTTTATTCGCGATTTATATGTTTCAAAAACAGGTTTGCTTCTATACTCATCATCCTTGGGTTTTACATTATCGGCAATATACGCCCAACCTTTGTTTTGACTTGAAAGTGTAGGGAGCATACTAGAAATAACTAATTTTAAAACATTGCACAATTGAATGTCCTCTATTGTATTATATTGAAAAATAAAATAGCAAATCTTGTTAAATGTTTCTTTTTCATACCAGTCATTAAGTTCTTTTTGTTGATCTGTTGTATTAATAGTATAATCTATAGTTTCATCATAATTATTGCAAAATGCTAAAAGTTGCTGCTTTAGTGTTTCACGATCCAAATTAGGATCGAACAATTCGTATAGGACAGAGCAAACATTGGTAGCAATAGGATTAATGTCACACGAAATGGGATTTCGTTCTAACAATAGTGATTGAATAAATGTAGTGCCAATTCCTCCAAATGGATCTAAAACGGTATCGCCTTTATGAGATAAAATTTCAATTAAAGTATAAGGAATTTCAGGGATAAAAGTTGCGGGATATGAATAATGTTTTCTGCAATCGAATGGATACAACGAATCTGATGAATAATTGATGTTAAAATCAAAATTCCAATTTATATTATGCAATTTATGTGTAATATCGTTTGTATCCATATTCGTTTGCCTCCTCGTATAAACTTACAATATTGATTTCTCCATCTAAAATAGTTGAGAGAAAATTTACTACAGATTCTTTTAATTTTTCTCTTTTGTTTTTCAATGGCGTTTTGGCATATTTTAATCCATATGGTTCATTTTTTAGAAAAACGCCCAATAACAAATCTTTAGATGATTCACCTATTATAGAAGGAGATACTTCTCCTTCATAAATAATGTCAAGTTTTCTTTCGGTTTTGTTATAATCCAAAATAGGGTGAATACCAATACTTAAACTTTTAAAATGTTTATCTTTTCTTAGAAAAGATTCAAGTTCGTTCTCTATTTCAAGTCTTTGGGTATAATTAAGAAAACTACTATACTTGCTTATGTCGTTGCTTTTAACTATCATAAGGCAATCATATAGATCTCCACATACAAGTCTTGAAATAATCTGAGAGGGATTATATTCTATTCGTGTAATTTTATATAAATTATTGTTACTTATTTCAAATACCATATTTCGATCTTCTACCGAAATATAATTTGAAGATTCATCAACCTTAAACTTGAATGAATCTGTTAAAATGAGTTTGTATGAATTTCCACTTTTCCCTTTGTCTTTTACAGGTGTAGTTAATTCGATAGATTCAATTAGTTTTTTTATATTAACTTTTTGTTCATTAAGAGGATAGGTTAATATATTACTAATTTGACTAATATCAACACCCTTTTTTAAAATGTATTTTCTATTAATCCATTTTTCCGTTTGTTCGTATAGATTTTTTAGCAATTCAAAATCTGTATAATACCATTTTATTTCCGAAGAAGTATGATTTTGTGATTTATCTTCAAAAACAATATCCATTGCTTCGGTAAGCATATATTTGCCCGCGAATTCTTGTGGATTAAGCAAAAGAAATTTATAAACTTTTTTTCGCGTTTCATACCAAACATTTAAATAAGGTTCTGCCACTTTCTTAAATACAACTTTATCATTTTCTAAATACATAGATTTAGCAAGTTCAATAGGCGATTCAATAGGGAAAGGAATGCCCATATGATATGCCATTCTAAATACGTTGTCTATGTTATCAAGATCAATTTTATTACTAATAAGCTTACTAAAATAATGTTCCCCTGCAATTATATTAGAAACTATCTCCTTTTGATTGTCATTAAGTATATCAGTTAATGCACGAAGTTTTCCAAAATAAATTTGTTCATATGGGGATGAATATCCGTTTGCTCCCTGATTATATGACAAAACATTAGTAAATATGTTTTTTAGTCCCTTTTCAGGAATAAAGCTTTGTTTCTCCATTAAATATTCATAGGAGTGTCCAAACGGACCATTTGCAACATCATGCAAAAGTGCAGCTATAATCAAAAGATCTAAATCATGCTTGTGTGATAAGTATTTACTTTTATTGCATTGAACATTATACTGTGCCAAAAATGCAGTCCCAACTGAATGCTCAAATCGATTAGTATTGGAACTACCTGTTATACACAAAGAATTTATATTACACAATCTTACTTCACGTAATCTCTGTACCTCGGGTGTCATCATACATTTCCAAATTAAAGGAGAAAATTCAATTTTGCCGTACAATGCATCATATATATACATGTTTTACCTCCCTATAATATCTGCACAATGTATTCCTGAACATATTGATTGTAGAATGCCTCTAAATTTTCCAGTAGCAGCACCAATAACAAATAAGTTATCTACTATCTGGAAATTATTGTTAATTTCTAAACAATTAGTTTCCTTTAATTCAGGTGCATAAATAATAATATCATCTCGATTTAATTTGATAACATGAATCAATACAGATTCAATAAAATCAATTATGTTAGTATTGATTTTGTCAGAAAAAATATCCTTAATATTACCTTGCTGAACAGGTACATATTTTTCTGTGAAATCTAAAACAGATATTTTATTATTGATGTAATCGTTGTATCTTTGCTTAATCGGAATGCCGTTATATTTTTTTGTGTATGTTTCTTTGAAAGCCTTGAGTGTGTTTTGATCATTACACTTGATAATAATTGCAAAATTAGTTGAATTTGACGGTTCTGAGTTATCAACATACCCCTCTAAGAACAGCGCATTGTTAACTGAATATGCAATAATAAATCCATTTTTTGAAACGCAATATGTTCTTCCGTCTTTGTATTTAAGCTTTAAATCACCGTGAGAATCCAAAATATTGTTGAGTTTATATGTTGGGACAGTTACTCGTATGCCGAGTTCGTAAGAAGTTTTGGGATTTATGTTTGTGAAATTTTGTATCAAATGATCACCATTATTGATATTTCCAGTTGCAAGAACCACTTTTTTAACATAATGTCTGGATATGCCATTTTCCCCTTTAGTCGTAATTAAATAAACTCTTTCGTTTTCATAATTTCCTTCTTCGATTTTTAAAACCTCTGTGTTATAATGGATTGTTAGACCGTTCATTTGTGCTTTATTAACTATTTTTGATATATAAGAAATATAATTGTCTCTTTTAAATTCGTAAACGTCATAATATTTATATGTAATATCATTTGTGCTAAATAATGTGTTTGCTTTTATTTGTTTTTCCTCAGAAACATTAACTTTACATAAATTTAATTCTCCTTTTAAAATATCAATTTTTGAATTCATAAAATTTATGAGATTGCTCTCTTGTGATTCCCAAAATGGTAATAGTCCACTACCGGCGGGGAAATTGCTGATTTTGCCACAACTAAATCTTGAAGCCCCTCCCAATCCAGACACAATACAACACAAACCGCAATTCGAACATTCAAAATTAGTGTGGCAGACACAAGGTGTATCTTTGCCGCCCTTTTCAAAACAAATAGAATTTTTTAAAATTTTTTTGTCTAAAGAAGACAAAAATCCTATTCCTGCAGGACCTAATCCAATCAAACAAATATCATAAAGTTTAGACATAAATTTTTATTACCTCTTTTAAATTAGTTTCATCATTTGTTTCGATTTTTTTAGTTGTAATTGTTTCGGCTCCAGCTTCATTATCATATTCGATTGTAACATAAAAGTAATCCGCACTTTCTGAGGTAAAATTCAAAACAAAAGATTCTCCTGAAATTGTATCAATACTATATCCGCCCACATAAATTGTAACCGTTTGAACAACTGCTTCACCATCAGAGCCTACGAGCAAGACAGTACCTTCAAATTCATATGATAACGGAAGTGATAATGTATCGATTAAATATGAGAAAACTGGAGCCCTTGAGAATAATGAAGGAACCATAAGAAACATAGAAATTAGAAAGCTAAAAAAAAGAGACCCCACCAAATTTTGTGTAAAAAGAATAAAGCACTTCCAATCAGGCAAGA
>CANPBV010000079.1 GCA_947572405.1 uncultured Mycoplasmatota bacterium
ACAAAAGGTCTTCCTTTTTTGTACTCCATCCCCAAACCATTTTACACTATCAAAAGGGAAAAAATATTTACAAAAACGATTAAAGTATGGTATAATACGACAGTTACAAAAAAGGGAAGTGTATTTATGAATATTAGAAATATTGCTATCATTGCGCATGTTGACCACGGAAAAACAACATTGGTTGATCAACTACTCAAAATGTCAGGAACATTTCGTGATAATGAAGAAGTTACATCAATGGACTCAAATGCAATTGAACAAGAACGTGGAATTACTATTTTAGCCAAAACAACAGCATTAAATTATAAAGGATGCCGTATCAATATTTTAGATACTCCAGGACATGCTGATTTTGGTGGAGAAGTAGAACGTATCATGAATATGGTAGATGGCGTATTATTGGTTGTTGATGCATATGAAGGAACAATGCCGCAGACTCGCTTTGTCTTAAAAAAAGCATTAGAAGCAGGAGTAACTCCAGTAGTAGTTGTGAATAAAATTGATAAAGAATCAGCACGTCCTAAAGAAGTAGTGGACGAAGTATTAGATTTATTTATTGAATTAGGAGCTGATTTAGAACAATTAGAATTCCCTGTTGTTTATGCATCAGGTTTGGCTGGAACTTCTAGTTTAGATCCAGATCCTTCTACTCAGGAGCATACAATGAATCCAATTTTGGATATGATCGTAAATTATATCCCAGCTCCAGATGTAAATGAAGATGGAGGTTTACAATTTCAGCCAGCTTTGCTTGACTATAATGACTTTGTAGGAAGAATTGGAATTGGAAGAGTAAAACGTGGAAAAATGAAAGTAAACGAAATGGTTAGTTGTGTTCGAACCAACGGCAGTATTAAACAATTTAGAATTCAAAAAATGTTTGGTTACATGGGTTTAAAGAGAATTGAAGTATCAGAAGCAAAAGCAGGAGATATTGTAGCAATTGCAGGACTTCCTGATATAGAAGTGGGAGAAACTGTTTGTACAGTCGGAAATGAAGAAGCATTGCCATTACTTAGAATTGATGAACCAACGTTACAAATGACATTTGGAGTGAATACCTCTCCATTTTGTGGAAGAGAAGGAAAAATTTTAACGGCTCGTAAAATTGAAGAACGTTTAATGAAGGAAACAGAAAGAGATGTTAGCTTAAAAGTTGTACCAAATGATAGCGAATCGTTTATTGTATCAGGTCGGGGAGAACTACATTTATCAATTTTAATTGAAAATATGAGACGCGAAGGATTTGAACTTCAAGTTTCAAAGCCAGAAGTGATTGTAAAAGAAATTGATGGAGTAAAATGTGAACCATATGAGGATGTTCAAATAGATGTTCCAGAAGAATATGTTGGAAGTGTTATTGAAGCCTTAGGAAATCGTGAAGGAACTATGGAAAACATGAATAGTAGTGATGGACAGGTGAGATTAAATTATACAGTGCCATCTCGCGGATTAATTGGATTTATGACGGAATTTATGACGATGACCAAAGGATATGGCATGTTAAATCACACCTTCAAGGAATATCGTAAAATGGCAAGTAGTGCAGTTGGAGAAAGAAAACTAGGCGTATTAGTCTCTATGGAAAATGGAAAAGCAACTGCTTATGCTTTAGGTCAATTAGAAGACCGTGGTGTGATGTTTGTTGAACCAGGTACTGATGTTTATGAGGGTATGGTAGTAGGAGAACATTCCCATGATAATGATTTAGCAGTCAATGTTGTAAAAGGGAAAAAATTAACCAATACACGTGCTTCAGGAAGTGACCATACAGTTGTTTTAAAACGTCCTAGATTAATGTCACTTGAAACTTGTTTAGATTATATCAACAGTGATGAATTAGTAGAAGTAACCCCAGCTTCATTTAGAATTCGTAAAAAAATATTAAATACAAATGAACGTAAAAAATATGATGCGAAAAAGTAATCTAGAATTACTTTTTTCTTTTAATAGTGAATCAATAAAATATATATTGTAAAGAGAAGCAATCCAATGATGGAAGTAATAACCAAAAAAGCAAACCTATTTTTTTATTGTAAAATAATGCTCTTTATATTATAATAGTGGAAGTTTGGCGGTGAAAATAATGATTGAAATCAAAGACTTAATATATCAATATGAAAAAGATAGTACGAATTATATTTTTAATCGATTTTCTCTTATATTAAAAAAAGGAAGTTTTACTACTTTAGTGGGCCCAATTGGAAGCGGGAAAAGTACACTCATTAAAATACTATTGGGGCTGATAAAAGTGAATGGTTATATAAAAATAGGGGATTTTGTTTTATGTTCTAAAAATGTAAAGCAAATTAGGACCCAGATAGGGGTTGTATTTGAAGATCCAGATCAAGTATTTGTAGCGGAAACTGTTATGGATGAAATTGCTTTTGCACTTGAAAATCAAAATAAAAGTAAGAAAGAAATATGGAACAAGGTAGACGATATTGCAACTTGCCTAGGAATAAAGCACCTGCTAGAGTGTGACCCTCATACATTGAGCGAAGGAGAAAAACGATTGGTATCTTTGGCAAGCGCCCTTGTAATAGAGCCACAAATACTGATTCTAGATGAAGCATTATCGATGTTAGATGAAATTTCAAAGCGTAAAATTTTTAGAATACTAAAAGATTGTAATCAAAAAGGGGTTACTATTTTAAATGCTACACATGACTTGAATGAAAGCTTATATGGCAATGAAATATTACTTTTACAAAATGGAAAAATCATATTACAAGGAACAAAAGAAGAAGTATTGAAGCAAGAATCAAAAATAAAAAAAGCAGGATTAGAACTTCCTTTTTTAGCCGATTTAAGTATTCGATTAATGTATTATGGAGTGCTAGATCATATAATTTTAGATATGAATGAGATGGTGGATGCAATATGGAAATAAAATATGATAGTGTTTATTATAGCTATAGGGAAAATACAGCATTAGAAAAATTGGTCTTAGAAGATATTAATTTAGACATTAAGGAAAATAAGATTAATGGAATTGTCGGAAAAAGTGGAAGTGGAAAAACAACGTTTCTAGAACTTTTAAACATTCTTCTGCTTCCAACCTTAGGAACAATCAAAATTGGAGATTATCAAATCGAAAAAAAATGCAAAATTATAAATATTAATAATCTTAGAGTGGAATTAGGGTATGTTTTTGGAAACCCTAAACATCAATTTTTTCTTTCAACAGTAAAAGAAGAAATCGCGTTTGGAATGAAGCAATTTTCCTATAAGCTGGATCAAATTGAGAAGAGAATTAGTGATGCCCTCAACTTAGTTGGATTAGATGATTCTTATTTAGAAAAAGATCCAAAGAAACTGAGTAGTGGAGAAATGAGAAAAGTAGCAATTGCTTCTGTACTTGCTTTTAACCCCAAAATCTTAATTTTTGATGAACCTACAGTAGGGTTAGATAGTATTAGTGAAAAAAGCTTTTTAAAAATGCTTAAAATGTTAAAAAACAAATATCATAAAACGATCATTATCGTAACACATGATATGAATATGATACATAAAATAGCGGATTATTTATTTGTGTTTCATGAAGGAAAAAAGGTTTTAGAAGGAACAAAATATGAAGTTTTTAATCATGAATTATTAGAACAATATGAAATTGTAAGACCAGCAATAATGGAATTTTCGCACCAAGTTTTAAAGAAGAAAGGAATCAAGCTCGGATATCGTGATGATGTTAATGACTTGATTAAGGATATTTACCGCCATGTTTCATAATATGTTATTAGGTAGGTATTATCCAGAGCGTTCTAAAATTCATGCCATGAATCCAATTGCAAAGCTTTTATGTATTTTTATATTTATGATTTCCGCCCTTTTATCTACGAGTTGGCAATTCAATATTTTTTTGATGATTCTAACTGTTCTATTTTTATTATTAACGAATATTCCGCTTGTTCACTATTTAAGAACGACAAAAGCTCTTATTCCAATTTATATGGTTATGTTAATAATGGGGATACTTTTTCACATATCTTTATTTAATAGTTTTTTGCTTATGATTAGGATTACTTCAATTTTATTTCATTTTATAATGTTAACATTAACAACCCCTATGACAGAGATGATCTATGGATTTGAAATGTTATTTGGCTTCTTGAAATTATTTGGCTTTAATGTTTCCTCTGTTGCACTTTCCATTACAGAAACGATTCGATTTATTCCTAATTTAGTTGATGAAGGGAATCGAATTTTAAAATCCGCCACTAGTAGGGGAATAGATTATAGAAATTCTAATATTGTTACAAAATTTATGATTTTGAAATCTATGTCTAGTTCTATCTTTGAACTAACTATAAAAAAATCAGAAGATTTGAAATTTGCCATGTCATTAAGACTTTATCAAAAGGGGCCTAGAACTAATTTTAGAATGAATCGATGGAAGGTTTTTGACAGTTATATGATTACCTTGTATTTATTAGTATTATTGGTAATTATTAAAAAGGAGATTATGGGATGAGATATTTGATGACATTTTCTTATGATGGTTCAAAATATCAAGGGTATCAGAAGCAACCTAAGGTAAGGACCATACAAGAAGAAATAGAAAAAGCGTTATATAAAATTGCTGGAAATAAAAAAGTTTTCATTCATGCTTCTGGAAGAACAGATTCCGGAGTCCATGCGATGAATCAAAAAGCCCATTTTGATTTAGATAGCAAGATGGAAACGGAACGATTAAAGTATTCACTTAATTCAATGATTCCAAATGATATTTTTGTAAAAAATGTAATAGAAGTAAAGAATGATTTTCATGCTAGATTTGATGTCAAAACCAAAGAATATATTTATAAACTAAATATGGGAGAATATAATCCAATAGAAAAAGATTATATTTGCCAGTGGTGTAAAGACTTAGATATTAGAGAAATGGCACGGGCTTTAAAATATCTAGAGGGAACACATGATTTTAAGTCCTTTACAAAAGCTGATGAAAAAGAAAATTTTGTCAGAACAATTATCAGAACAAATTTATTAAGGGATAGGGAAGATAAAAACCAAATTACGCTTGTGTTTATTGGAACTGGTTTTATGCGATATCAAGTTCGAAACATGGTCGGAACCTTAATTGAAATTGGTGAGGGAAAGAAAAAAAGTACGGATATGATAGATATTTTACAAGCAAAAGATCGAAGAAAGGCAGGCATTACTGCCCCACCATCAGGCCTTTATCTAAAGAATATAGATTATCATGAATAAAAAGCATGAAAAATCATTAAAAAACATATATTTTAATTGACAAAAACAAGTTTCTTTAGTACAATTTTAATTGGTACATTTTAAATCTTTTCCAGATGGATTTTGGGACAATCCATTTAGGTATTGAAAAATATAAGGAAGGGAAAAATAATTATGATGAAGAATTCATACATGCAAAAAAAAGAAGACATCGTTCGTAACTGGTATGTAATTGATGCTGAGGGAGAAAACCTTGGTAGAGTTGCTACAAAAGTTGCGCATGTTCTTCGTGGAAAACACAAAGCTACGTATACTCCACATGTAGACTGTGGTGACTTTGTAATCGTAGTAAATGCGTCAAAAGTAAATTTAACTGGGAATAAGTTAGATGCTAAGATGTATTATAATCACAGTGGTTATACTGGTGGATTAAGAGAAAGAACGGCTCGCGAAATGAAAGAAAAATATCCAGTAGAAATGGTAGAAAGAGCTGTGAAAGGAATGCTTCCAAAAGGAAGATTAGGTCGTCAAATGTATAAAAAATTATTTGTTTATGAAGGAGAAACACATCCACATATGGCACAAAAGCCAACTGAGATGAAGTTGAACTAAGGAGGGTTTAAATGGCAAAGGTTTATACAGGAACTGGTAGAAGAAAATCATCTATCGCACAAGTTAGAATGGTTCCAGGAACAGGAAAAATAACTGTAAATGGAAGAGATGTAAGAGAATTCTTTCCATATGAAACTAATGTTATGGATTTAAAACAACCATTAGTTGCAACAAATAATGAAAATACATTTGATATTGAAGTAAAAGTTAACGGTGGAGGTTTCACTGGAGCTACTGGGGCAATTCGTTTAGGAATCGCAAGAGCATTATTAGAGTATGATGCTCCAAATGAAGGAAACGATGACAGTTACAGAAAAACCTTAAAAAGAGCTGGATTTATTACAAGAGATTCAAGAGCAAAAGAAAGAAAGAAACCAGGATTAAAAGCTGCACGTCGTGCACCACAATTCTCAAAACGTTAGGAATTACAAAGCATGTGAAAAAAGGGGATGTTGCGAAATTAAGTAATTAATTTTGCTTCAGTCCTTTTTGTTTAT
>CANPBV010000080.1 GCA_947572405.1 uncultured Mycoplasmatota bacterium
AAAGGATTTTTACTTTTTTCATTCAAAATCCCCATAACTCTTTACACTAAGCATTAATTGGAAAATTAGAAGTCAAATTTAACAATAGTTATTTTATATGTTGCTCTTAATAAAAAATTTCCTAAAGTATTTTACTTTGAGAAATGGAAGGGGTTAGAATTATGAGCAGTGGGAAAATTTATGATGAAAATGCTAGAAAGAGATTAGAACAAAAAAAGTTTTTACAACAAATGAAAAAAGATATAGAGAATTTGGAAAATAAAATAAAGTTTTCAAAATTTTCAAATTTAAAAATTGGAACTATAAGAAATTTAAAAATATCATTACGTGCTATGCAGTTAGTTGCACCTTATGTATTGACAGCAGGGTTAATCGCAGGTGGATTTAAACTTCTTGGAAGTTATCCATTCTATCGTGATATAGGGCAACAGAATTTAAACATTATGAAAGAATTTGATAGTTTAGGGAACATCAGATATGAAGAACAATATAATGAATTTTCCGGAACTTCAGATATATTATATTTTTATGGAAAATGGGAAAAATCAAATGATGGCTTTTACACTAGAACTGTGGAAAAGTATAAATTAAAAGGATTAACAGAAGAAGAAATAAGAGGATTATTTGAAAAAGAGAAAATTACTTTACAAGATATATTAGGTGTACCTTTTTCTTCAATTCAAGAATCTAATAATAATGTTTCTGAGGAAGATATTGAAAAAGAAAATTATTTTCAAGCAATTATTTATTGGGAAAATAAAGAGGACTATATTTTGATAAGAGAATCTGTAGTAGAGAATATTTTTGTGTCTATACTATATATTTTGATTACTACTTTATGTGAATATGTAGCATTAAGTATTAGAATGAGTTTTTCAAATTTTAGTTTTGGAAAGTGTTTATCGGAAATTAAAGGGAAACATCAACCAATTGATAGTTCAACTTTAACTAAAAAGTTAGAAATCAAAAGAGAAAATTATAATAGGTTAATGAGGTAATTGTTATGTCCAGAAATAGAAGAAAACAAAATCAGAATGTTGAAAAAGCGATTATGAATGCAGATTCACCAATTTTTCACTTTGTAAAACCAAGAGCAAATAACTCATTTTCCGATATGAGTGGAATAGATTTGCAAGAATTACTATATTATGTTGAAAGATATTATTTAAAATTACGAAATCGTTTAGGATTGGATGATAGTGTTACATTTGGATTAGAATTAGAATTTGAAAAGGCAATGAAAGATCGTATTGCAAGTACATTGGAAGCATATCACTTAGATAATATCTGGAAACTAAAGGGCGATAGTTCTTTACAGAATGGTGCTGAAATTAATTCTCCCATATTAAAGGATCAGTCAGATTCTTGGAATCAATTAAAAAAGGTTTGTCAGGTGGTTAGCACACATGCAGCAATTGGGAAAAACTCAGGCGGGCATATTCATATTGGAACTCAAGTGTTAGGGAATAAAACAGAATCATGGATGAATTTTATAAAATTATGGTCTGTATATGAAAATATCATTTATCGATTTGTATATGGAAACTATTTAAGTGCAAGACCTAGTATGAAACAATATGCAAAACCAGTAACCGAAGATTTTTGGAAGGATTACCAAAGTATGTTGGAATATGATTCATTCACCTTAAATGATATTCTTAGAAAAATTTCCCATCAAAGATATCAAGCCGTTAATTTTAATAACGTTAGAAATTTTGAACAATTTCAATCAAAAAATACAATTGAATTTAGATGTCCTAATGGAACTTTAGAACCTGTTATTTGGCAAAATAATGTTAATTTGTTTGTTCATTTATTACAATATTCTAAAAGTACAGGATATGATGATGATATGGTTCAGAAAAGAAGAAGGATAAATGAAGACCGTTATTCAAGCTTGGATTTTTATGGTGAAATATATTTGCAGCAAGCTTTGGAATTATGTGATATGATTTTTACAAATAATTTTGATAAGGTATATTTCCTAAGACAGTATTTAAAATCTTTTGAAATTGGAAATAAAGAATTAGCGAAGCCTAAATTGTTTGTGAAAAAGTAAAATATAAAATCATGAAGAATATTTCTTGATGATTTTTTATAACTCTTTTAAGAGTATAAAAAATAGTATATTCCATTTGAACATACTATTGATATTTTAACTAAATTTACATCATTTGATAATTTGATGCATTATATTTTGTATTGTAAGAAGTTGAGCTACTGTTTACCATATTTTCTAATCTTGTAACTCGACGTTCTAAATTGCTAATTTGACTATTTAAATTATTAATTTGTCCTTCTACATTACTATAGTCACTATTTCCTGTACTCGTTGTTGTATAATTATAACTTGGCATGGTAGGCATTGGCATCACATTAGGAATTCCTGGCATAATTCCTGGCATAGCAGGCCCTCCCATCATTGGGTAAGTTGGATAAACGGGATTGTAAGCAACATTTGCTCCACAATTTCTATCTTTTTTCATTTTAAACACTCCTTTATTTGTTCTAATTCATTATATGAGTTTATTTTCATTTCGTGACATGATATAATAAGAATGGTGATTACATGAGATTAAAACACATAAAAGGAGCACATGAGAGAATAGAAGCTTCTAGTTATATTGTACATAATCCAGAAGAAGAAAGAGGAAATTATCGAAATTTGTTTCATAATCATAATCCTATTTATATTGAAATAGGAACTGGAAAAGGGACTTTTATTATTGAAAAGGCAAAGAAAAACCCAAATATTAATTTTATCGGAATTGAAAAATTTGATAGTGTTATGGTAAAAGTAGTAGAAAAAGTAGAAGCAGAAAAACTACCTAATTTATTATTGATTCGAATGGATGCAACGGAAATAGAAAAAGTATTTGATCATGAAATAGAACTTTTATACCTGAACTTTTCGGATCCATGGCCGAAAAAAAGACATGCCCATAGAAGACTAACAAGTCCTATTTTTCTAAAACGTTATGAATCAATTTTTAGGGGGCCTATTACCATTGAAATGAAAACGGATAATCGCCATTTATTTGAATATTCATTAATTTCTTTTAATGAATTTGGGTTCCAAATGAATGATATTTCTCTTGACCTACATCAGGATGATATAGAAGATAACATTGAAACAGAATATGAAAAGAAATTTTCTTCTATGGGATTTCCAATATATAAAATTCAAGTTACAAAATCGATTTAACACATTTTTACACACACTTTTTCTTTTTTCTTTTGTATTTTTTAATTTTTTGATATAATCATAGTAAGCAGGTGAAAAGATGAAAAAAGTAATCTTATTATTAGCTTTATTAACTTGTGTATTTTTAGTAACAGGTTGTACAATGGTACGAATAGATACAGACAGTATTGACAATACTATAAATGTAATCTTATCCAAAGAAAACACTCTTTATAATCGAGTTGGAAAGGGATATAAATATTATATTCCAAGAGGTGTCATCTATATTGATACCGATGAATTTAATGATAAATTATATTCAAATGGAAATTATTACTATTTATACATTGATGCGATCAGTTACTACTATCAGAAGAAAGCAACATATCAGAAAAATGAGCAGGCATATTATTCAAAGGTCATTCACACTAAAGATAAAGATGGCTATGTAGAAATTATAGAGCAAGATAAAAAGTATTTGGTTCGTTTTGCTTATAACTATGCCCGAATAGAAACACTTGTTGATAAGAAGGATATTAATGATGTTATTTTGAACGCTTCTTATATCTTATCAACAGTGAAATTTAATCATAATGTAATTAAATTAATGTTGAATGATGAATATTTTACCAATAAAGAAGAGACGTATGACTTGTTTAATTCAGCAGGAAATGACTTTAATGATAAGAAAGTAGTAGAAGCAGAAAGTAATAATTAAGTAGAGGTGAATATAATGAAATTTCTAGAAAAAGTAAAAAACATGTTTACAGAAGAGGTGGAAGAAGAAATAATACCTGTTAAAACAGAGGTTCGAAAAGTAGAAGTGCCAGTTTCTGTACCAGTTCAGAAAGTAGAAACAACTTCTCCTAATATTGAAGCAACTAGCAAAATTGAGACTGTGAAACCAGAAGAAAAACCAAAAGCTCCAGTATTTTTTGATGATAAAGATTTCGATAAACTACCAACAGCTTCTAATGTAGAAAAAAAGCAAGAGAAACAGCCCCCAGTAAAAGCTTCTACCTCAAAACCTCCTGTGAAACCAGAGCGAAAAGAAGCTTATGGAGGGAAAAACCCAGCTTATACAGCTTCTACTTTAAAAGAAGAGAAGAAAACATTTAAACCAACCCCAATTATTTCCCCTGTGTATGGAGTATTAGATAAAAATTACAGAAAAGATGATATTGCGCCTAGAAAAAGAGTCACTCAGAATAATGGATCAAAAGAGCTTACGATAGATGATATTAGAAATAAAGCCTTTGGAACTTTAGAGGATGAATTAGAAACGACACTCTTTGGAAGCATGCCTCCGCTTACTGAAAATTTGGATACAGAAGAGGATATGGGGCTAGATTTATTCGATGAATTGGAAGTAAAAGGAACAGATCAAATGGAAGTGATGCCAACTCCTTCCAGGGTAGAACGAAATAAAGAATTAGAGCTTTTAGATGAAGTAGAAGGTTTAGAACAAATGGTCATTAATGAAAAGCCGGAATTTGAACCTTCTATCGCAGAAGAACCGTTCGCAGAAGATACCAATCAAAATATGATTGAGGATGAAATGGATAAGATTTGTAGTGAACCAAGTGAAGAACTTGAAAATGATGCTGATTTGACAGAGAGTGACTTATTTAATTTAATCGATTCTATGTATGAAAAAAAGGAAGGTGAAGAATAGTGGAAGCAATGGAGCTATTACCAATCATATTATATATCCTTTTGATTATATTAGTAGTAGTTGCTATCGTATTTTTAGTACGTCTCATAAAGGTGATTGGAAAAGTCGATAGAGTAGTTGACGATGTTGACAGGAAAGTAAAAAAGTTAAATGGCCTATTTGAGATTGCCGATAGGACTGCAGACACACTAAACATGATAAGCGATAAAGTAATAAGTGGAATTGTTGGAACGATCCACACAATATTCAGAAAAAGAAAAAAGAAAGGTGAGGGTACTTATGAGTAAGAAAAAAAATGGATTAGGAAAATTTTTGTTAGGAGCAGGAGTAGGAGCAGGACTTGGAATTTTATTTGCTCCTAAAAGTGGAAGTGAAACAAGAAAAGAGTTAAAACAAAAATTGGATGATATGATTCATAAATTGAAAGATGTAGATGCAGAAGATGTAAAAGAGACAATTGAAAATAAAATTTTTGAAATTAAAGAAGCCATGGCTGATTTAGATAAGGAAAAGGTTTTAAAAGCTGCCAAGAAAAAGGCAAAACAAATAGGAGAGATGGCAGAAGAATTAGTTGATTATGCAGTAGAAAAAGGAACTCCAGTTCTAGAAAATGCGGCAAATGCAATTAGAGAAAAAGCAATTGCAGTGACCAAAGACGTTTTGGCAAAACTAGAAAAAACAGAAAAATAGAACTTTCAAAAGTTTTATTTTTTATGGAAAGAAAATATGGAAATAGTAGTAGAAGGAACAGGAAAACAATTCATAACGCCTGATTTAATTGCATTACATTTAAATTTTGTAATGAACGGAGATTCTTATGAAGAAGTATTAGAAAAAGGGATTGAAAATGTACAACATTTTATAGATTTGTTGGTTCAGACTCATTTTAATAAAGATGATATGAAAACTAGAAGTTTTGTAATTCGAGAAGAAAATAAATATAATGAGGCAACAAGAACTTATGAAAAGGATGGCTTTTCATTTAATCAACAAGCGATTTTAATGTTTGATTATAATAAAGACATCATGGCAAACCTAATGGTTCATTTATCAAAAATGGAAAATGCTCCAATGTGTCAGTTATCTTTTGGAGTAAAAGATGAAAAAAATATAAGACGAAATATACTGAAAGATGCTTATAAAGAAGCAGAGGAGCAAGCTTTGGCAATCGCTTTGGCGGCTGGAAAAACTTTGAAAGTTTGTGAAAAAGTAGATTTTAAACCGTTTACAACACCATATGTTTCCTCTTCCGTGTTAGATGGAACTATGATGAGACAGTCTGAAGTTTGCTATTCTGGAGCAGTAGAAAAGATTACAAATGTTTTTACACCTGAAGATATTGAATTAACAGAAACAGTCTATTCTCTTTGGATCGCAGAGTAAAGGGGATGTTGCGAAATTAAGTAATTAATTTTGCTTCAGTCCTTTTTGTTTAT
>CANPBV010000081.1 GCA_947572405.1 uncultured Mycoplasmatota bacterium
CCATAAAATACTCCGGATCTATAATTAAGTTCATCTTTTGTTTATGCAAATAAGCTTCAATGGCATTCTTCCATTCCGGATCTTTTACATTAAAGCAATCTGCAAATATATCTACCTTAATGTCATTATGAAAAAGACGTTTCATTTCTTTAATCATGAATTCTTTTAATGTGATTAATCTATACGGATAATTCTTTTTTCCCTGTTTAAGCTGGATAATATTTTTATTAATCACTGCCAATTCTTCTCGTAACTTATTTTTCTGATTATAAATTAATGCGATAAATTTATTTAAGGATTCTTGTAAATTCCCTAACTCATCAAATATTTTTTCATCAAAGCATTCTAATTCACCATCAATACAATTTTTCATTTTTTGAAGTTCATGTGAAAGCTTCATTAAATTTATTGACTGAAATTCATTTATTATTTCATCTTCGCTTATGTTATCAATAAGATTATCAACTCCCTCTTTTACTTTACTTGTACATTTACAAAATTCTATTTTATTTTTTGCAATATATTGTTTGCTCTCTTCAATTGTCTTTTTTATCTGCTCAATTTGTTTGTTTAATGCTTCAAGTGGTGAGGATGCGTTTTTTAAACTATAATATTCATTTCGTTTATTATTTTGCTCCTCACTTTTTGAGGCGATAATTTGTTCAATTTCATTAAACTCTTTATCCTTAATCTTATATGAGTTATTGCTTATCTGTAATCCATTTATTAAATCGAAATATTTAAAAACTTCTATTTTTTTGCTTTCATCAATTAAGGTCTTTTGTTTTTGCTTATATTCCTCAGTAAGATCATATATTTGATCCATAAGCTTTCGTTTTTTCTGCGCTATTTCCAGCTCTTGTACAAGATTTTTATAAATCTCCATACTTTCGCTTAATTTTTCAAGATCAATCTCTTTTGTTTCGCTACAGATATATTTTACGATAAATTCCGGTATGTTTTCTAACGGTTTATATGATACAGCTTTTTTAAATATGTCATAGAAATTAATATGGCGGATTCCTACCCTTGTCATAAAATTCTTTTTATACTCTATGTTGGTTGTAAAAAATCTCGATTTATTTGAATAATCATTGTTTCGTAATTTTTTGATGTAAAGTGTAGTTTCTTCTATTGACATCACTTTATTATTCTGAATAAATTGATTCTCAGGAATTGCATCTTGCAAAAAATAATAACGGTATTCCTTCTCGCTAATCCCATCGCAGTCAAAAACGATTCCATAACAAAATTTCTCATTTCTTTCATCTTTAAACTCTAAGCAAATATGAGATGAAAAATTTCCCCTTCGTTTAAATTTCCCTTCATCATTCCTTCCTTTAAGATAATCAATCAATTTACGATCTTTTTTTGTATTACCAGAAGATTTATTAAAATTATTATCTCTGGTTTCACCTAAGATAACGACTTGCAAAGCATCTATAAAAGCCGATTTCCCATGACCTGTTTTACCGCTCAAAAGATTGATTTGATCAAATTCTAATAACTCTTTAGAATAATATAGCCAGTTGATAAGCAGCACTCTATTCAGTTTCATTGTTATCCCCACCTTCCCTTAAAGCCTCTACTATTGACTTGATTTTTTCATTCGTTAATACATAACAGATATATGGATAAATTTCTATTGCAAGATCATCGTCTTGTGTTTTTGTTACTTTTATTACATTCATTCTTTTTAATACAGCGAGTGCTTCTAACATGTCATTACGTAGTGGATCAGTGCTATAGATATTAAATACTCCTACTAAATTTGTATATAAGTCTTTCATAGTCACTATAGTTTTATTGTCAGAGTTCAAGCTCATCTTCACTTCTTCATAAAGATAACGAAGCACAAACAGACAAGCAGATTCAAGCTTATTTAATTTACATTTAGATACCTCTATATCACTTTCTAAATAAATGATGCTTTTTTCATACTGATCATCTGCTATATGTAGCTGAAAACCTGCATACTTAAGATATTCATAAAATATATCAAAATTATCCTTCACAAATTGATAATCCTCATTTAATTCCTTATTCCCTTTTCTATTTATTGAATATTTATTCAGATGATTATAGCGTAATAATTTTTGAATTGTTTCTTCAAAATGAATTTTGTCATTCTCTTCAAGCATTTCAATTTTCATATTCATTCTCCCTCTTCTTAATCGTAAAACCCGGTAATTCATATTCATTTTTTGTAATCCGATTCTTATACATATTTATTTCGAATACCGGCTTACTGACTCTATTATTAATAAACAATAGAATGGTTCGTACATAATCATCATCGTCCTGTATTTCTACTGAGCGTATATCCATAGCTGAATCAGTCATTTTGGATAAAAAGAATTCATTAATTTTCTTTTCTGTGAATTTTGAATGTTTCTCATAATTTATAAATTCATTCATTTTCTTATTATCTAATAAAACATGCTCATCACTAAAATCTATTGGTTCCGCTTTTTGTTTCTTTTGTTTTTTATTAAGATCAGCAATTTGATTTTTGAATATCATTTGCACCGGATTATAGTTTAAAAATTGTTGTACTTTCAATAGTATAGTGTCTTCATGAATGGAAAATTGCTGTAATATTTCTGTTATATGTCCCTTTACACTCTGATCTTGATTAAAATAACTTATAATTTTTTTGTGAGCAATTTGCTGATAATTTGAGTTCTTATCTACCAACATATCAGTTAAATTCTCAATAATCGAAAGCTGCGAATACATCGTCAGTAGTTTTTGTAAAACTACATTTTTTTCATCCTTAATTCGAAAGTATGTTTTAGCACTTTCTTGGATTGCATTTTTAAGATCATTCTCTAATATAATGTAATCTAAAATATCTTCGATAGGGCCTTTAAATCTTCTGATGCTGTCATCTATCAATGTAGGATAAATAAACTTTTGAATAATGCCGACATAATATTCATCTATATATTCTTCCAGTACATTATCCATTTTTGTTTTAAGTTGTTTCTCATAATATTCTTTAATCTTAGCATTCATATGTTCCAAGGTTTTTATCAATTCCTGAAAATCAGCATAGGCATTCACTAAATGCTGATAACTGTCTTTCATATCTTGTTTATTTTTGTACGGTATAACAATGGATTGTAATGAGGCATGTATTCTAATGATATATCCTACCTGTTCTCTCTCTTGTGTTAAATCAAGAATGAAATCTATAAAAACGCGTGTACTGTATGGGATAATAATAATTTTAGATAGATCGTCACTGCTTTGTTCAATCGATATCCATTGATATCTGTTTAAATAATTTAATATATAGGATACATTACCTATATCAAACCCTATAATTTCGGATTTTATTTCCTTAGAAATTATTTCAAACTCTTCGTCGTCATGAAAATCTAAATCCCATTGTTTATCATGTAAATATGTTTCTAAAGCATCACGAATATCATTTCGGTTCATCGACATTTGGCCGCTGTTATTTATTGTTTCATTCAAAAACATTAGAATATCAACAAACTGATGCTTGTACTTAGAATTTAATGGTTTAAAAAAATTTTCATTTATGTTATCAAACAGCGTCATAATTTTCCCCTCTTTTATTTATCCGCAAACAACCAAATACATAAGTTTTAGTTTTCATTTAAATTTTACCATATTCTACTAATTATAAAAAGAGTAAAATCATCGAAATCATTTCATATGTCCTTTTAGAAAATAAAAAAGGACTCATTATAGGATAAACGCCTTTTTTATCGTCCTAATTTTCTTATAATCGAATTCTTTTATCATTTTAGTATACAAAAACTATTTCACCCTTTTATCATTTTATTTTTAGAATCAACATACCAGCATAATTCGCTTGCCCTTATTCAACATGTACCTTTGCTTATTCCAAGATGATAACATTTATTATTCATTCAAAGTAATCCAAACTTCTGGAGTCAAATTCAGAGCAAACGCTGACTTTTTAAAATCATTTAATGCATCAAGCAAATGAAATGAAAGTCTGGTTAACTTCTTTCGATTAACTAACATCCACAAGCAAACACTACGCCCATTAAATACATTTTCTCCTAATTCTCCTGCATTAGTCAATCTCAAAGATGTTGTGGCCTGTTTTATCAAATAAACCAAATCCGCCTGTTGGTGCTGATCCTTTATCATAATTACATTCTCATCATCCATAAGATCTGCCTTTTCTATACAATATTTTCCATTAATATACACATTATCTTTATGCAATTGTGCATACTTACCTTTCGCTACCAGCGAATTAATTAATTCCGTTTCCGTTTGATTTGTAGATGGTTCTATGTGAAAATTAATACTGTCAACTTGTTCTTGGATAAATTCAACATATGATTCACTAAACTCAACCCATTCATTTCGAAAGAAAACATAATATTTTCCATTAAGTTGCATTTAATATCATAGCCATACAAATCTAACACCATGTTATTTTAATTTCTCAGATTAATCTACTGACCTAAAAACTTATTAGTATTTCTGATTTTTTTCTTTAAGTTTATAAAACTTTTTTCTTAGCCGTTAGTAGTATTTAAAAACTATAAAATCATAAGAATTGCTTCTAGTAACTTATCAACATCACTCTACTCCTAACGCTTTAACACTGCCTCCTCAGCACTCTGATAGAAGATAATATTTCGTTGTAATGTTCTCACACTCCAAGGCTCATTAGCATCTTCTTTCACATACCAGTCTCTGACAGTTTTATCTTCAACTTGGATCAAAACACGATAATGCGACCAAGAAAGAATGTTTCCAGATTGTTGCCACACTGTGGAAACAATCTCTGAGAATGCACAAGAACTTCCATTTTCTTTTCTAGTCTTTATAGCATTTTTAAAAATTTATGAAGAAAATGAAAAGCGATACTCTTTTGGAGTAGCACTTTATCAACAGTCTGTAACCTCGAAAATATCGAGGTTCTATTACTTTAGATTCCTACTCGAACTCGTCACAGGATATTTGTAATTAATCTATATTTAGGTTAATATGTTATATAATTGAATTGACTTAAGTTCAATATTGATAATTTTATACTCTTTTGACATACTAGGTGCATCAAATTTTTATCGACTTTTCAATAAATTTTGTATCATATTAATACAATTATAATAACATAACCTTCTAATTCCAGTACTTTCAATTCAAAATCAATTATGTTATTTCTATTATTCCAACAAATCTTCTGCTTTGCAACCGAGTACTTGCGCCAAGGCAAACAAGTTGCTTGCAGTTGCTTTATTGATAACCTTTGCTCGTTGTTCATATTGTTGAATCATCCTAAGTGTTACCCCTGATTTTTCAGACAACTCCTTTTGTGTAAGACCGACTGCCTTACGCACTGTTTGTAATTTTGTAGGCAAATTCTTTCGTTCAAGTATAGAATTTGCGACATCAATAAACTTTTCCTCCGATGCTTCATGTAAAGTAGGATACAACTTATAAATCTCGCTCATCGGTAAATATTTTTTTATTTCCTTAAAACTTTTCTTTGTTTTCCATTGATAATATGCAAGTATCCAACCACACCAATATTCAGTAGAGTAATTATATTCCGTCTGTGGTGCAGGAAAATCAACATTTCTATTTATACGACTTAAAACTTCCCATACAAGTTCAGTTCCAGATAGGCCTGACACAAACTTTGGAACACCATCTGCAAATTGTTCTGCAATTCCACTTATAATAAACATATCTAGAAAATCATCCATAGAGATATTTAAAACAGTTGCTGAATAATCAAATGCTTCGCCAAGGTTTCTCATCGCATCATTCAGATAAATCTCATCGTAAGCGTACATCATCACTTTTCATTTCCTCTCTGATAATATCTCTCATATAAATACCGTTAACATCTTCTTTTTCAAGTTCTGTAAAGAAAGCATTACGAGCTTCATCATCTCTTATTTTGCGACGTGCATAGTA
>CANPBV010000082.1 GCA_947572405.1 uncultured Mycoplasmatota bacterium
TGGGTTATTTTTGATAGTTAGGTTGCGGACATAGTCTGCGGCATGATATAATATTAACGACAATAGGGAGGGCTTCTATGAAACATTGGTACCAAGAAGAAATTTCAACTCTGGAACAAGAACTGCATACGGGAAAAAAAGGACTATCAGAACAAGAAGTTCTGTCTAGGCTACAACAATATGGAAAAAATGAACTGCCAAAAGCAAAACGAAAAAGTATTATAACAGTATTTTTTCGTCAATTGTTAAATCCACTTGTTATCATTCTGATTATAACTGGTATCATTTCTCTTTTCGCGCATGAATATATAGATGCAGTTTTCATTCTATTTGTTATTTTAATAGATGCTTTCCTTGGAACTTTGGAAGAACAAAAAGCAGAAAAAAATGCTACTGCGTTACAAAATATGATAAAAATAAAAACAAAAGTAAGAAGAAACAATCAGGTAATCGAAATTCCATCGGAAGAATTGGTCGTTGGAGATATTATTCACTTAGAATCTGGAGATAAAATCGGGGCTGATATCCGATTGATTCATACTGCCAATTTAATGGTCGATGAAGCATTCTTAACAGGTGAATCCATAGCAAACACAAAAAAATCAGAACCATTAGATAAAGAGGTCCCCATTACAGATCAAGCCAACATGGGATTTGCTGGGTCTACGGTTTTAAGTGGAAGGGGAACTGGAATCGTTGTTGCGACAGGAATCAAGACAGAACTTGGAAAAATCGCACATAGTGTAAACAATAGCAATTCTTCCAAAACACCACTTATCATCAGAATGGAAAAATTTACTAAGCAAATTAGTATTTTAGTTGTGATAGTTGCACTTATCCTCGCCTTTATCTTATATATGAAAGGCATGGCCCCAAAAGAAATATTCTTTACTGTAGTAGCACTTTCTATTTCTGCAATTCCAGAAGGATTACCAGTTTCTCTTACAATCGCTCTTTCTATTGCCTCTAACAGAATGTCCAAAAAAAATGTTATTGTAAGGAAATTAAACGCGGTTGAAGGTCTAGGAAGTTGCACTGTAATTGCCACTGATAAAACAGGAACTTTAACTTTAAATGAACAAACAGCAAAGATCATTTTGCTTCCAAGCGGGAAAACGCATACAATTTCAGGCGTTGGTTACAATGGGAATGGTTCTATTGCTAACATTAATGATGAGATAAAAAACATTGCCACCATGGGGATTTTAAATAATGAGGCCTATCTCACATTGGAAAATCAGCAATGGAAGTTTGGGGGAGACTCGATTGATATTGCTCTTCTTGCACTCGGATACAAAGCCGAAATAGGACCTAATGTAAAAGAAAATTTATCCATTATTGGGGAAATTCCATATGAATCAGAAAAAAAATATTCGGCTATATTCTACCTTAACCAAAATGAGGTACAGGCAACGGTGAAAGGTTCTTTAGAAAAGATACTTCCATTTTGTGAAAATATGATGATAGATGGACAAAAAGAAAAATTGGATACGAAAAAAGTATTAAAACAAAATGAAGAACTTGCTTCTTCTGGATATAGAGTAATTGCTTTGGCACAGGGAGTCAAAAAAGAATTTGAGAAAAAAAACAATTATGATGAAAAGGATCTTCCTAAGCTAACTTTTTTAGGACTCATCGGCTTTATTGATCCAATTCGTTCTGAGGTCCCAGAGGCAATTCAGGCTTGCAAAAAGGCAGGTATTAAAATAGTCATGATCACTGGAGATCATCCCTTGACGGCGGCTTCAATCGGAAAAAAATTAGGATTCAATGAAAAAAAAATCACAACTGGAGAAAAATTGCAAAAATATTTAGACCAGGGGGAATTGAGTAGTGATTGTTTTATCTCCCAAATTTCTATTTTTTCTAGAGTCACTCCTACCCAAAAATTAGCAATCATAGAATCTTTTAAAAGGCAAGGAGAATTTGTCGCTGTTACAGGAGATGGAGTAAATGATGCCCCCGCTATGAAAGCAGCCAATATTGGAATTGCTATGGGAAGTGGTACAGATGTGGCAAAAGAGACTGGATCTTTAATTATTACTGATGATAATTTTAGTTCTATCGTAGCTGGGATAGAAGAAGGTAGATATGCATATGACAATATCAGAAAAGTTATCTATATGTTACTCTCCTGCGGAATTTCAGAAGTTTTATTTTTTGTTTTGGCGCTCCTTTTTGGACTACCTATTCCATTGCTTGCAATACAATTACTATGGCTTAATTTGGTAACAGATGGAATTCAGGATGTTGCCCTTTCATTTGAAAAAGGTGACAAAAAGGTAATGATTCAAAAGCCTAGAAAAACATCCGAATCTATTTTTAATAAACTAATGATTGAAGAAATATTACTATCAGGTATTATTATAGGTGGAATTGTTTTTGGTTTTTGGTATTACTTGATAAACAATATTCATATGGATATCAAAAATGCAAGAAGCTTTATTTTATTAATTATGGTATTTATGCAGAATATTCATGTGTTTAATTGTAGATCTGAGCTCACTTCTACATTTAAACTTTCCATTAAAAATAATCCGCTCATTGTTATTGGTATATTGGCAACGCTTCTTTTACAATTAGCGGTTACAGAAACACCATTTCTTAGTAACATTTTAGGTATAGAAACAATTAGTGCTTATCATATTATACTAACATTCCTATTAACTATACCACTTTTAATCGCTATGGAATTATTTAAATTTATAAAACGTAAGGAGTAGAATATGTATTATTTCATTTATTATTTTGCCATGTTTATGATTTATTCGTTTTGCGGATGGATTATTGAAATCATTTTTATTGGCATTACCGAAAAAAAAATTATCAATAGAGGCTTTCTATTGGGGCCTTATCTTCCGATCTACGGGATTGGCGGAATTTTAATGACTCTTATCTTAAAATTTTATATTAATTATCCATTTATATTACTATTAAATGCTATTATTATAGGCTCCATTATAGAATATTTTACTGGATATGTTATGGAAAAGACATTCAAAGCAAAATGGTGGGATTATAGCAAAGAGCCTTTTAATTTAAATGGAAGAATTTGTTTATTAAATTCTATTCTATTTGGAATTTTAGGCACCGCGTTAATTTATTTTATCAATCCGTTTTTGAATTCCTGTTTGCATCAAATTCCAAAACCAATTTTGTGTTTTATTTCAGGATTATTACTTTCTATATTTATTATTGATGTTATTATTTCTTGTAATATTGTAAAAGAGTTAAAATTAACCGCGAACGCTTTAAAGAAAGATTATACGAACGAAATGTCCCACAAGGTAAGAGAAGTTTTGGCAAATAAAAACTGGTCATTTAAACGTCTGTTGAATGCTTTTCCAAGTCTAACATTTTTCAATATGAAACAATTAAAAAAAATAATCAAAAGACAGGCAACAAAATTGACAAAAAAACTAACTCATATACAAAAATAAAATGTTACTTTTTTGTTTTATTTTCTTCCTTAAAATTTTTGAATTTTTTTTGGTATCAATGATTCAAATAATCAAATCATTGACATTTTCTATATTTCTGTCTTAGAGGTCTGTTACAACATTTTTTCCAATCAGTAAAATTTTTATTTGAATGGTTGTGTTAAACATAATAACTGATAAATCAAATATAACCAAATTTTAATAACGTTAAAACACATATTTTAAAATTGCTAATTATATTGGATTTAAAAATGATAATTAAGTGCTTATCAGTCATAAAGTTGAACACAACTATTCTAATAAAACAATTACTATTAATCGTAAGACTAAGCTTATACTTTACATTTTTTAAGTGTTAATAGTCAAATATATTTCATAAAAAAATTACGTTTTAAATAAAAAAATAAAAGATAATTTTTTATAGATTATCTTTTATTTTGCTAAATAATAAGTATAATAATGTAAAGAACTGTTAAATTCAAATTCTTTATCATATACAATCGTTCTTATTCCAGTCATATCATGATAATATCTTAAATAATTTCCTTCCTTATAATAAATATAATCTTTTAAATATTCTACCTCATTAATATTAGTAGTTCGAAATAAATAGGTTTTAACATCTTGATCTTTGATAGTAGAACGATATACTTCGTAAGCATTTCCACTTTTTTTATAATAATAATAGTAACCTGAAAGGCTATTCCCTACTTTATCTACTCTTTCATATTCGTTTGATTTTACTGTATATAAGTTAAAATATAGATTAGAATTTAATGCATCTACTACTTTTCTAGTGTCCCATTTTCCTAGATCATAATATTTCATTCCAATCTCTTCATTTCCTATTTCTACTATATTCCCTGCTTTAGGATCGATTTTATATTGTTTCTTAGATTCTCTATCAAATAAATAAAGAAAACCTTCGATACTACCTTGAATATAAGAATTAAAAGAAATTGAGGAATGATATTCTATTGTTTTTTTGGTATTATATACTAAATCTACTACATAAAAGGTACTAAAATCATAGGTACTACTATAATCAGCAGTTATGTAATATCTAGAAGCCTTGGCATCTATAGTTCTATCATAAGAATCTTGTGAAAAAATATTAATATTATACAAAGTTTTATTTTTGATATAATTATTAATTAAATAGATACCATCATAATTATCAACACCTATATAGTGATTTTCTACTAAATTTCCTGGATATGTAATTATTGGCCCTTCTGCTACTTCTTTTTCAATATTATCTACAAAATGATTAAAGTCATATCCATATTCTTCCATATCTTTCGCAAACTTTTCTAATTCGCCAGATTTATTCTGCAAATCATGATAATTATATAAGATACCATCATAATAACACAAAATATCAGTTACTTGTTCTTCTTTTTTAAAAATTGGATAAATACATTCGTAGTTTTCATTCTTAAAATATTCCACATTTTGAACTACCCTATCATTTTTATGAAATGTCTGGTATGTTAAAAGTGGAAAGATTGTATTGTTAATTGTGAAAGTAAAATAATAACTGTTTTCTTCACCTTTAGTATTCAATGTTGCCCTTTCATTTATTTCAACTAAATAGTTATTTCCTTTAATTTCATAATTTATAGTGTGCCCAGATCCTAAATATTTAAAACCAATTTGGATTATAAGATAGAACATACATAATATTACTAACATACCAAGTATTCTCTTCATTTTACCACCTTATCCTATATATAAATTATATAGAATTTTTTTTATTTTTTCAATATGTTTTTTCTTTCCAAAAGTAAGTCTTTAAATTATATAATATATAAATAATTAAAACATCTTATCTACGGACAGTTTTTGAAATCAATATAAAACTGTTATAGGTCCAGTTTGTTAAAATTCCCCTTATAACACTTACATTATAGATGGTAAGAAAGTTAAGTAAAGAATTATGTCCCTATTTAATGCTGGTCTAACTCTATTTAAGCGTACCTTGAACTCATATATATATTAGAATTCCCTTCTCCTTTAAACTTTATGATCTTTGACTTCGCAAGATTAACTCTATAAATGGAAAAAAAGAGAAAATCTTTTTTGCGTGCAATAATTTCCTCTTTTTTCTTTTCCAATTTTAATTATATCAATAAGAAGGCTTAAATCACACCAATTTTATACATCATTGGACGTATGTTTTATCAATCAAAGCCCTATACTCACCTAATCCAAAACCGTCCATAGGCAAGTTATTTTATACCAGACTTCCCACCTTCTTATCTACGGATAGTTTTTGAAATCAATATAAAACGTGTTATAGATCCAGTTTGTTAAAACTCCTCTTATAACACGTTCTTTTCATATTTTTTGTACAACCTCTTTTTGATATAATTTTATTATAACTAAAATAACAAAGGTGGTTGTACAATGATTAAATTATATAATACTCAAGAAACTTT
>CANPBV010000083.1 GCA_947572405.1 uncultured Mycoplasmatota bacterium
AATACGGTTTATCTTTCAAAAAAATGTGTCTAAAAACTTGACATAAATCCAAATATCATTACAATTATCATATGTCAACCATTTTTTAAAATCAAACAATATTAATGATTAAGGTTATAAATTTATAAATAAAAAAATTTCCAAAATGGAAGATTACTTTTGTTAAATAAAATTAACGATTAATTTAAATTACAATTTATAAAATTACATATTTATTTTAACATAAAAGTAATCTTTTATCAATTGACCATATTTTGGAAATTGTTATATTTGAATTCAGTTATTTTACAATTTGTTATATTATAAACAGTTGTTGCATTAATAGGTGCTGTAATGTTTGCCCTGTTTAAATTACATTTTGCCACATTATCAACAGTTGATTCCTTTCACAAAAGAAATTCTAAACATAATAACATTTAAATTACAGTTTGTTATATTATGAATAAATAAAGATTTCATTAAAACGATCTATCGATCTTTTCCGATTTTTTATCATATCAACAGGCAATTTTATTACATTATACTTTTACACTCGTATGCCAAATAATTTCTCTAATAAAATCGGACTGATAACTAATTTGTTTTGGACACATAATATATACTTTATTCTTTGTTCTTGTAAGTGCGACATAGAATAGTCTTCGTTCTTCTGGATCATTAACAGAACTTTTTTCTTCTTTTCCTCTAATAAATTTTATGATATCATGATCTTCTATTTTACTTGGAAAACCATAAGTATCATCTAATACATTTAGTAGTATCACTTGATCATACCCTAATCCTTTTGCTCTATGAACTGTCAAAAATTCTATTTTCATCTCAGGTTTTTCTCTTAATATAATAGAGTCATATGAACCTTTTTTAAAATATTTTGAATCTAATACCTTATCGATGTCTTTTTTATATCTTCCTAGAAGCAATACCCGATCATTTGGATTTTCTTCATAAATTTTTAATAAAGTTTCACGCAATCTATCTGAAAGATCATTCACCTCATTTTCCAAGTCCTCATCATATTCAACTAACTCTACTGGCTTTTCCACATGTTTATCTGAAGATAACTGTTTTTGAAATTGTTCTATATTTTGCCCAACAAATTCACCCGCTAAATCAATCAATTCTTGACTATTACGATACGTTTTTGTAATTTTAACAATTTCCGCATACCCCATCAATTGATAAAACTTCGTAAACAATTCTATATCAGAGCCAGAGAATGAAAATATAGCTTGCCAATCATCCCCTACTGCTACAATTTTTGCATTAAATAAATCCGATAATTTTTTGGCAAAGTGATATCTTTGCATAGAAATATCCTGATATTCATCAATAATTACATATTGATAATTTAAGTCTTTATATTGTTCCTTTAATGCTTCCATATTATGATACGCAAAATTAATCATATCCGCAAAATCAATTTGATTATTTTCACGGATATCCAATTCATATTGTAAATAAAAAGATCTCATAACTTGAAGTTGTTTTTTTAATGTTTCATCTTCGACTTCTGCTATCATTTTTTCCAGATCTTCCTTTTGATAATTTTGCTCTTTCAATAAAATAATAAAACTGAGAACCAGGTGAAGAAAATTAAAAAATAAGGAATCTTCTGCGGTTTCCATTAAACGATAAAACAATTCTTTATCGCTACGTTTATGTTTATGCACATATTTTTCATCTAATGATTTAGACAACTCTGGTAAATAACTTGTTTTTTCTGTATACTGTCCAAACAGTTCGATCAACTCAGTCTGATGTTTGTTGTGAACCGCTCTTTTTCTAAAAATGTTAATACGATAATCATTATCATAAGAACTAATTTGATTATCACATCCCAATTTAGCAAGCCCATAATACTCAATATAAATAGAATCCCCTCCATCGTGAATTGTAAAATCTGGTTTATAGGTTCTATTATAGTTTAACTTTTGAGGATATATTTCTTCATAAACATAATTGATATTATTTTTATACAAATAATTAGCAATTTTTACTTCTCCCTCTGACTTTACATATTCCCCATTAATCGTCTTATTATATTTCATTCGATTTCTAGTTCTTCTTGTTACCTCTTTTGCTAAATCATCTTTACATTCTTCATATTTTAACTCTGTATAATAATTCCAATAATCTTCAAAGTATTTATAGTCAAAGCATTTTTCATCAAAATGAATTTCTCTAGGAAAGGCTTCTATTAGAGATTTCAATAATTTCTTATCTGGAAAAACAATATTTTTTACATAACTTGCTAATAACTGATACTGACCTGAGTTTCCTATGATAGAAACTTTCTCTTTTTTGATTTTCCTAATAAAATCAGCACCCAATTTGTGAAAGGTTAATACAGACACTCCCAGTTTAAAATCTCCATTAACCCGCTCATCTAATTCTTCCGCTGCCTTATTGGTAAACGCTAAAAGGATGATCTGTTTGCAGTCCACTTTTTTCTTTTCTACCAAAAATTTTACTTTTGCAGCCATTGTAGTCGTTTTTCCACTGCCTGCTCCTGCTATTATTAATGAATAATCTTCATCAATCAAAATAGCCTTTCGTTGCTCTTCATCCAATTTAATATTTGGATCTACGTCATCAAACATATGGTCAAAATAATCTTGATATTCCTTTAATTTTGTTTGAATAAATCTTTCATTATGTTTATCAATGATTCGATAACCATTTTGACTTAACTCTTTCATCTGTTGATAAATAGGAGAGTTTTCTTCCGTATATTTTGAAAAATTATGAAAATAGTCTTGATATTTGTCAACAAATTGATCATACTGCTTTTTGGAAATATAGCAATCCTGACGATTCAATTTTTTAAATTCAGTTATACAAGTTTCCATATTTTCTGTAATCATTCCTACCACCATCTATCTTACTATTAGTAGTATAACATTTACAAGAAAAGAAGTAAATTCATATATTTGAAATCACTAAAAAGAATGTAAAATTAAAAATTTTTATCCCTAGAAATAATCTCAATTTTTTTCCAAAATTATTTCATTTAAAAAGGAATACAATGCTTTTCCCTTTTTGCCAAAATAATGTCCATTAATCTCCACATTCTTAGTTTATTCAACTACCCTATCAATCAAAATTTTTCATATCTCTAACTTTTATTTCATTTTTTAAATGGGACTATTCCTGAAAAAGAAAGGAAAACCCTCCTCATTAATAAAAAAAACCAAACATAAATATCTATACAAGAGAATATGGCTTCATTCTTGCTCATTGAAATAAATATGTAAAGTTTTTTCATAAATTGAGTTTTAATACAATGAAAATATTGTTTCAGGAAATGTGCTACACTTTTGATTATTCTTCTAACATATTTTCTAATTCACATCTAAATTTTTGCTGTCCTTCTAATATCTTTCCATTTTTGACATAATCAAAAAATTCTGGGTAGGCATTCGGACTTAAGAAGTGGAAAATATATTCTTCCTCCTCACCTTTTTCAGCAAGAATTTCATTTAAATTATCAAAGTGTTCTAAAGCATATTTATATTTGGCTTTGTTCTCTTCACAGTTATCACCATCAGATTTAATTTCTATAACTAAATAAAAAACCTTGTTTCCATTATGTATTTTTATAAAAAAGTCAGGATTAAATAATTGATTTTTAATTTGATGACTATTTTTCTTCCAACTATATTCTATTGAATAAAATCCTATATCTCTTGATTTAATCCAAGAATCAATACAATTTGCGACATCTAATTTACATAAATAATCTATAAAGTCAACTTCAGGCTTTCCTGTTGCAAAAACGATATTCATTGGCGTTTTAAAGATATAAGAATTTTTGTTTTTCGCTGATTTGACAGGTCTACTTTCATCTTCCAAAAATTCTGATAGTATTTTTAAATTATCATCAACTAGTTCATTTTCATAATCGTCTGTATAGAAAACACTGGTTTCTTTTCTTAAGTTGGATATTGATACATGCTGATTTTGTATATCTTTTGTATTTACATCAAAGATATCCATATTATTAGAAATAGGAACTACAGTCTTATTCTTTTTTCTTAGTAAAGTCCCAAATGTTGTTAAAATATTATTTCTATTTTTTTCTGTTAAAAGGTTACCAGTGATTCCAACTTTGTCCATTGAGGATAAAATTATTTTTTCAATAACCTTTCTTTCTGGCAAATTATTTTGGGTATATTGATCTTCCCCAAGCTTTAATATTTTTCCCTCCCAATCTCTTGCATTAAATTCTTGAACGATTTTATCTACAACTTCATCAACCGTGTAATAATCTCTTCTTATTAAATAATTGACTTCATTAATATCTCTTGCATTATAAATGGATTGAAACGTTGTCCCTTTTTCAACTTCAAGACTTTGAGATTCTAATTTTATTCCATTCTTCACAATATTAGAATAATCCAACGTTGTCTTTTTTGTATCTTTTTCTACCTCTACCTCTTTTTTTTCATAATTTATATTTTTGACCACAAAATTATATTTGCTTCTATCCCCATCTTCTAATATTGAACTTTTCAATTTTGTTTCATACTCCAATACCTCTGATACAAGATTTTCTATGTTTCTACTCCATGAGACATGATTAAAAACTTTTACACTTGGAATGTTGTTATAATATTGAAATGGAACCCTCAAACCTCTTCCCAATACTTGAGAAATTAGCAATTTAGAGTTAAAAGCCCTGTTTTCCGATGGTACAATTTGCATAACATTTTTTACATCCCATCCTTCAGTAAGCATAGATACAGAAACAATCCATTCTATAGAATTATTAGTATCATCTACATCTTTTAATGTTAGTTTTTCTTCTACTGAAGATTTACTAGTGATCAATAATACTTTTTTCTCAATTAAATGCTTTTCCAAACCAGTTTCTTCTACCAAGTAATCTATTAAATCTTCTTTTAGATTTGTTGCATTTTTAATATTGGCGCAGACAAAGATTGTTATAGGTTTAATGAGTGAATATCTTTCCTTATTCCGCAAATGATTTTGATATATTTTTTGAAATCTTTCTTTTGGAGTTGTTGTATCATCCTTAATCGCATAATTAATATCTTTTACTATTCTTTCCTCTATTGCTTTTCTTAAGGAATATCGATATATTACATCATTAAAATAATCGTTTTCTATGTATGCTGTTCCTGTTAATCCAAGTATATACTTAAAATTATATTCTGGATTGATCAAAAATTCCTTCCACTTTTTTATTTCCCTATCAGAAGATGAATTATAGATATGATGTGATTCATCATTTATAACTAACACATTTTGCATGCTATTCTTAAAACTTGATTGAATCGAAGAACCTGTATTTTCATATACGGCATGTATATTTTCAATACAAATATCGCCAGTTTTAACTGTATAATTGCCATTTGTCAAATGAGGGTTTTTAATGACGGCGCTATCAGGAACTAAATCTTGTAAATTGGAGTTCCCCATTAATTCTGTAAATTTTTCGTACAATCCTGACTCGATGGTTGTTGATGGACATAATACCAATACTTTATCAACCAAACCAAGTCCCAACATTATCTGAGCAACACCAAAAATTACATAAGATTTTCCTGTTCCTGTTGCTAAATCAATATTTGCGGTTAATTTATTTTTTATTTGTAAATTCTCTAAATAGTTATCCAGTGATGGATATTTTTCCTTTAATACACCATTTTTAGTATAGTTTTCAGAAACAATATCTTCGATTGAATGATATTTTCCACTAGCAAAATAAATGATACAATTTTTAATTGCTTGTGATTGATAATATCGATTACCACACAAACAGTCAATATAGTCTTCCCAATCCTCAATTTTTAAATAATTAT
>CANPBV010000084.1 GCA_947572405.1 uncultured Mycoplasmatota bacterium
TAACAAAAGGTCTTCCTTTTTTGTACTCCATCCCCAAACCATTTTACACTATCCCTATCCACATCAAATTTGCTTTTTGTTTTAAAGTTTGTTATTATATGTGGAAACAAAAAGGAGGCATTTTTATGGATCATATGTCAGAAGAGCTATCAGGTGCAATAATCAACGGAACATCTTTTTTTAACGCGGTAGAAGCCTTTGAATTTTCTTTAAATCATATTGACATATTTGATAAGACATCCAAAAAAAATTTTGATAATATCGGCAGACAAATCATGAGAACAAATGCCATTTTACCTTATTCTAAGGACTTTGTAAAAACAGATTTAGAAACCAATAAATTAGAGGCTGCTTTACTTTGTGAAGATATCCTTGGAAAAAATTCTGGAGAGCCACTAATGACATTACCGATCGAAAAAAAGACAATGCCTCTTTTTGATGGAGGAACATTGTTTCATTATGATGGAGAAAAAAGAACAATTACTGCAACTAATATTATACTTTTTAGAACGGATTTATCTTATAACGCTCTATCTTTGGTTCATGAAAACACCCATATCTTATTCAATCAACCAGCTCCTGAAAAGGGGTTCCATATTCACTATAATGAGTTACTACCCATTTTAATGGAATTAATCGCAATTAGTCGTTTTGAAAAAACCCTAAATGATCCAAATTTACTAAAATATTATTTGGATATTCGAATCAAAACCTTACGCGATCATTTTGAAAAATATTCAGGGGTTCCCTTTCTTAAAACAACCAATGTAAATGGCTTCATACCTTTTCCGTACTCCATTCATAATAGTTACTCTTATATCATCTGCACAATTTATGCATTGCGATTATTCGAACTATATAAAGCAAATCCTAAAACAATACAACAACTCATCCAAAAGGCAATCTCCCATCAAATCACAGTTGAACAATTCCTTCAAGAAACAAGCACTTCTCTAAAAAATAAAGAAACTATAAATGCAACTGAAAAAGTTTTAAAAATGTATCAAAAATAGTATGAATTTTTCATACTATTTTTGCACATTTATCACTATTTTTAATTTATCCTTTACTTATGATATTAGGCTTTTCCCCTTCTAGAAATATTTAAAACGATTCCCATACTACATAATGTAATTAATAAACTAGATCCCCCATAAGACAAAAATGGGAGTGTAACACCAGTAACTGGTATTAGACCAACTACCACACACAAATTCAAAATTGCTTGAAAAGACAGTTGGAAGATAATTCCAAATACCAAATATTTTCCAAATAAATCAGAGCACTCATGTGCAATTTTAAAACCATTAATAATGATACATAAAAATAAAGATGTCACAATCAAAACCCCTAAAAATCCAAATTCCTCACTAATAATGGAAAAAATAAAATCTGTTTGTGGTTCAGGCAAATAAAAATGTTTTTGAATAGAATTGCCAAATCCGAGTCCAAATAGTCCTCCTGGACCTATTGCATATAACGATTGAATAATTTGAAATCCGCTTCCCAGAGGATCCTTCCATGGATCTAAGAACGATAAAATTCTAGCAAGTCGATATGGCGCAATCGCAATCAAGCCTATAATCCCTATCACGCCTATGATTCCAATTTTAAAGAAAAATTTAAAATTAACTCCGCCAACAAACAAAATTCCAATAATAGTCATAACAATAATTGTACCTGTTCCGAAATCAGGTTGTAACATAATAAGTCCAAAAATAGAAAGTGTAAGACCCAAAATTGGAAGTACCCCTTTTTTAATACTTTTAATATCTTTTTCATTTTTACACAAATATTTCGATGTAAAAATGATGAGACCTAATTTTGTAAATTCACTTGGTTGGATTCCAAATGAACCTATTCCAAACCAACTCCTACTTCCATTTCGAACAGTGCCAATTCCAGGAATCAATACTAAAATTAGTAATAAGACACAAAGTCCTAAAATCTTATTGGCATGTTTCTCATAAAGTTTAAAATCAACCCTACTAATACCAATCATTAAAATAACGCCAATGATAAAAAATAATCCTTGATTTTTGACAAATTTAAAAGAATCATGAAATTTATATTCGGCCCATATATAAGAAGCAGAATATATCATAATAAGTCCAAAAATAGAAATAGCAAGAATACTAATAAAAAGTAATAAATTAAACTTTTTTTCTTTCACTATAACCACACTCCAAAGGCAAGTGCTACCATAGCCCCTATTAATCCAATAATCCAAAATAATTTTACAATATCCCTTTCATTCCATCCTAATTTTTCAAACGTGTGATGAATGGGAGTCATTGGAAAAATTCGTTTATGGGTCAATTTATAATATCCTCGTTGAATCAAACAAGAGGTCGTTTCTAGTACAAATACAAAGCCAATAATGATCAGTAATAATTCATGACGTGTTAAAATAGCAAGTGCACCTAGTGTTGCTCCTAGTGCTAGAGAACCAGTATCTCCCATAAATACTTTTGCTGGACTAACATTAAATATCAAAAACCCTAAAAGTGCACCTACTAAAATGAAGGAAAAAAGTGCTAGAGATTCATACCCTTCTAACCAACCTGTATTCCAGGAAATAAGACCAAAAGCAAGAAATGCAATTACAGATAGCCCCCCCGCTAATCCATCTAACCCATCCGTCAAATTGACTGCATTACTACTTGCTACTAAAATAAACAAAATAAAGAGTCCGTAAAACCAACCAATATTCATTTTTATATGAAATGTATGTATCCAAAGTAATGGTTCATTCCCACTTTTCATAAAAAGATAAAAAAATACAATCGCAATCACTAACTGCATAATCATTTTTGCTTTTTCAGTTAAGCCTTTGTTATTGTGTTTTATAATAATTAAGTAATCGTCAACAAAGCCAATTAGTGCATAGCCAATAAAGGTAAATAAAATGATTAACAAACTATAGGAAAACCCAATCTTATGTAATAAATAAAGTAATAAAATGGTAAGCACTGTCGGAATTATAAAGATAAATCCTCCCATTGTTGGGGTTCCACTTTTCTTACTATGAGTTTCTCTTAAATAAATACTAAGAGACTGTCCTGCCTTTAAATTTTTTAAAACAGGAATTAGGAAGATTCCAAAGAAAACTGCTAACAAAAATCCTATCATCATTGCAAAAATTGATTTGGTTAATATGAGCATATATACCTCCTATTCTGTCAACATCAAGCGAATGGTTTCTCCTTCATAGATTTTTTCTCCTGCTACTGGGGACTGGTAAGAAATATGTTCTCCAGTCCCAGAAAATTCTACTTTGAAGCTTCCTAATTTTGCCATAGCTTCTTTTACGGATAGACCGGTTACGTTTGGAACCTCTACATATTTTTTTTCGCCATATTTATATTCTTTTTCACTGGCTCCATCTCTTTTTTCAATCCCAAGGGCATTAATGGCATCTAGTAATACATTCCTAGCAATTGGAGCAGCCACGGTTCCACCATATTGTGTAATTCCTTTGGCATTATCTATAGCAATATAAACGACAATTTGTGGATCATCTGCTGGAAGAAATCCCATAAAAGAAACAATATAATTTCCAACCATATATCTGCCATCTTTTACTTTTTGAGCAGTTCCTGTTTTTCCACCTACCCGATATCCTTCTATAAATGCATTTCCACCTGTCCCATTACTCACAACGCTTTCTAAGGCCATTCGTACCTTTTCGCTGGTGTTTTCACTGATTACTTTTCTCACTACTGTTGGTTTCGTTTCTTTAATAATTGTATTGGTTTCTGGTTCATTCAAACTTTTTACAATATATGGCTGATATAAGGTCCCACCATTAATAGCGGCAGAAACAGCAGTAATTTGTTGAATTGGCGTTACAGAAACACCTTGTCCAAAAGCAGTCGTTGCCAGTTCTACTGGTCCTACTTTATCCAAACTAAATAAAATTCCACTACCTTCTCCGTTTAAGTCTACTCCTGTTTTTTTACCAAATCCAAATTTTTTAATATAATCAAATAGTTTTTCTTTTCCTATCCTCTGACCCAATACAACAAATCCTGGATTGCAAGAATTTTCTACAACTTCCAAAAAACTTTGTGTTCCATGTCCACCATGCTTCCAACATTTAATGCGAGCATTTTCTACTTGAATACTACCTGTATCAGTAAATTTTTCTTTTTCTAAATCTACCAAATTTTCTTCTAGGGCAGTGGCTAATGTAATAATTTTAAAAGTACTTCCTGGTTCATAAGTTGCCCATATTGGCAAATTTCTATTGATTTCTTCTATAGTATAATCAGAATAATGGCTTGGAGAAAAGTTTGGCCTTGAGGAGATTGCTAAAATCTCTCCTGTTTTTGGATCCATTGCAATTCCTAAAGCTTGATCTGGGTTATATTTAGATACCGCATTGTCTAATTCTCTTTCCAATGAGGCCTGAATTTCATAATTAATCGTTAATGTCATGTTAATCCCATCTTGGGGCTTCTCATATACTTCATTTAACTCTAATCTAGCCCCTTTCGCATCACTAAAATATTTAATCGCACCATAACTACCAGTCAAATATTGATCATACATGAGTTCTAGCCCCGATAATCCTTGATTATCAATTCCGACAAAACCTAGTGTATGTGATAATACTGTATCATAAGGATATTCTCGTTTTGATTCTTTTACTAAGTATACACCAGGAAGTTTTAGATCATTAATTTGATCCGCAATTTCATAGGATAACCTTCTGCCCTCTGGATGTACCCTTTCAATTGATGTTTTTTTGCTCACATGCTTCATCATTTCCTCTTTTGACACTTTTAATATATTGGCTAAAGCTTCTGCTGTTTTATCTTTATCCTTTATCTGGTTAGGAATTAATACAAGCGAGGTTGTTGTAATATTATCGGCTAATACAATTCCATTTCTATCAAAAATTTTTCCCCGATTGGCTTCAATTGGTAAATTTCTACTCCATAAACTTGAGGCATATTTATTTAGTTTCTTGTACTCAAAAACCTGAATGTAAAAAACTTTTCCAATAATTAAAATAAAAAATAAAATAATTATCAATAAAATAATTTTTATCCTAGTATGAATCGCTTTAAAGAACATAAGGTCCACCTCAATATAAGGATATGTGCTAGTCCACAAAAAAAGAAGAACTTTTTTTCATCTACGTATTATTTTGTTCTTATTTTAAAATTGTCATCATAATCCTAAACTTTGAACACTATAATGACGTTATTCCCTTTTATTTTGCCATCATGAGCAAAATTCTTTAGAATAAATGATGCTTCTCTTGCCTTGACTATGAAATCACTAGTACAAATCATTCTTGTTTCTAAAGTCTGAGAAATCACTATAACAAAATATTTTTGTTTTTTAAGAAGGTTGTGTTCTACTTTATGACTGATAATATATATTAATCATTGTATAATTAAAATTATTATTTATTAGAAAATATAGTAATCAGTTATTATGTTGAACACAACTTTTAAGAAAGAAAATCTGTGTTGAAAAAGGGATTTCTGATTCGATCTTCATCTAAATGAATTCCTTTGTATTCTTTTAAAGTAACTTGGTTTCTGCATGTGCTAGATTTTCTTTATGCAAGGACAATTTTTTCATATCATATCTCCCTCTTTCATTGATCATAATATCACAAATTAGTAATACACAGGATAAAATTATAAATTGAAGGAATAAAGTGCGATTAAGCCATATAAACAAA
>CANPBV010000085.1 GCA_947572405.1 uncultured Mycoplasmatota bacterium
CTGTGGTGGTGTGAGAGGGACGAAATAATTTAGTTATTTCTCTCTACTCGATTATTTCAATGGTGAAATGAAACTAAGCCAAAGTGTTTTTTAAAAAATGATAAAAAGTAGTTGACAAACTGAAATCTTTTTCATAAAATGTTATTAACAGAACGGCCGATCTGTATAAATTTTATTTTTAGATATTAACAAAAAGATAATAAGATAATGGACCATATGAAAGAGCATTAGAGGTTTCACATTAATTATATAAAATAGTCCTCAAAAAAAATGTAAACAGTAAAATGGTTCACTCTAAAGAATCTGCACATCAGAATTTCAAACTATAGAAAAATTGAAATTAGTGCAAGGGGGAGAATTCATTTTGCCAATTTTAAAAAATCAAAGTCAAGAATTTGATTGCAATAAAAGCAATGAATCAGCTATTAGAAAATCAGGTAGGGAAAATCTACCAATTATCATAAAATGTGTTTTTAATAAAAAGATAGAAAGAAGGAAATAAAATGAAAAAGAAATTAATTGTAGTAGTAGATATGGTGAATGGATTTGTAAATATAGGAGCGTTACATGATTCTTATATTAATCACATTGTACCAGGAATTAAAAACTTAGTAGAAGAAAGTATAGCAGAAGGAAATGATGTGATCAGTTTTAGAGATTGTCACAGCTTGGATGATGCAGAATTTGAAATTTATCCAATCCATTGTTTAAATGGGACAGAAGAAAGTGAACTAGTTCCAGAATTAAAACCTTTAGGAGCAAAAATGATAGACATTCCTAAAAATACGACCAATGGATTTAATACAGAGCGTTTTAGGGAATTTTATCAAACTCATTATGAAGAATATGATGAAATCATTGTTGTAGGTTGTTGTACAGACATTTGTGTGGCAGACTTCACAACTTCTCTAGCAGAATTTCATAGAAAAAATGGAATTAATACTTCAATTACAGTCCCAATGAATTTGGTGGAAACTTTTGATGGCACAGATCATGATAGAAAAGTAATGAGCGAAATAGGATTTGAAAGAATGAGAAAAGCTGGAATCAATCTTGTAGAACGTTATGTAGAACAAAAGGGAAAACAATATGTACTTTAAAAGGAATTTATAAATTAGCTATATCTTTATAGCTTGTAGTAAAAATAAGAAAGAAGGAAAATGATTATGAAAATGAATGAAATTATGTCAACCGACCGTTATGAATTTACAATGTCAAATGGATATTTTGAAGAGGGAATGAAAGAGCAGATGGCATACTTTGATGTCTTCTTCAGAAGAAATCCATTCCAAAATGGATATACCATTATGGCTGGATTAGATCAAATTATTAGAGATGTTAAGAGCATACATTTTGAAGAAGAAGATATTGAATATTTTGAAAGTCAAGGAGTCTATTCAAAAAAGTTTCTAGAATATTTAAGAAACTTTAGATTTACTGGTGATATTTATGCAATTCCAGATGGAACACCAATATTTCCGAATGAACCAGTAATCACAGTAAAAGCCAATCTAATAGAGGCTCAAATTTTAGAAACTTTATTATTAAGCCATTTCAATAGTGCTTCTTTAGTGGCGACTGCCGCCAAAAGAATTGTTTTAGAAGCAGGAAAACCAGTTATGGAATTTGGAAGTAGAAGAACTCATACTAAGGCCGCCATAGATGCTGGGAAAAATGCTTATTTAGCTGGTTGCTGTGGTACATCTAATGAAGCAACAGGAAGATATTATAAAGTTCCAACTCTAGGAACTATGGCTCATTCATGGATTACTGCGTTTGATACGGAATATGAAGCATTCCTAAAGTATGCCAAACACAATCCAGAAAATACCATTTTTTTAGTAGATACTTATGATGTTCTTAGAAGTGGAGTTCCTAATGCAATTCGAGTTGCAAATGAATATTTGAAACCAAATGGGCTTTCTTTGAAAGGGATTAGAATAGATAGTGGAGACTTAGCTTATCTTTCAAAAGAAGCAAGAAAAATGTTAGATGAAGCAGGATATCAAGAGGCTACGATTTGTTTATCAAATGGATTAACAGCAGAAACTGTAAGAGATTTGAATGCTCAAGGGGCGAAGGTAGACTCCTATGGAATTGGTGACAACATAGCGGCACCTTTAGATCGTCTTGGAGGAGTTTATAAATTGGTTGCAATTGAAGAAATGGGAAAAGTAATTCCTAAAATAAAAGTAAGTGCAGATGAAATTAAAACCATTAATCCAGGAAAAAAACGAGTGTATCGTTTCTATGACAAAAAAACAGGTTATGCTCTTGGAGATGTTGTAGCACTTGCTCACGAGTTAATTTTAGCAGATCAATTCACATTAATAGATCCAACAGACACTTGGAAAAAAACAACAATTACAGATTATGAAGTGAAGGAATTGCAAGTTCCAATCTTTCAAAATGGTACACTTGTTTATAAAGAGCCCACTTTAACGGAAAGTAGAAATTATTGTACAGCTCAAATGGATACTTTATATGAGGAAGTAAAACGTTTAGAAAAGCCACATAAATATTATGTTGATTTAACTTTAGAGCTTTTAAAATTAAAAAGGGAATTAATAGCAAGTACAACTGAAAAAGTAACTCCAAAAGAAAAGAGTATTGGTGGATTATGGTAAGAAAAGAAAAATTAGAAGAAATAAAAAGTTACATTGAGGAATTAAAAACGGTAAAAGTAGAACCACTTTCTACCAGCCCAAAATTTTTAACTGTAGAACCTGTTATATATCATTTAAATAACGGGAAAATGATGACTAGAGAATTATTAAAAAAACAACAAAAAGATGGCAGTGCTACAATCATACTGCCTGTCACGAAAAATGGAGAAACTGTTCTTGTAGTAGAGCCAAGATTAGGCTCTACTAAGACAGTAGCTGTTGGACTTCCCGCTGGATATATAGAATATGGAGAGGAACCATTAAAGGCTGCCAAAAGGGAATTAGAAGAAGAAACTGGATATGTTTGCGATAACTATCAATTGCTTGCCAAATATTATCAAGACCCTGGTATCAGTAGAGCTTATAATTATGCTTATTTAGGAATGGGAGCAGACAAGCAAAAACAACAATCATTAGATCCAGAAGAATTTGTAAGATTTTTAGAGTGTCGTTATGAAGAAGCTTTAGAATTAGTAGAGTTAGGATATATTGAAGATCTGCAAGCACAATTAGCTTTAGAAAGAGCCAAACAATATTTACTTAAAAGATAAGAAAAATTATAAGGCTTTTCCCAGCATTATAAGAATAACTTATAACTCTTATTATGAAAGGATATTATACTTTTGATTAAAATGAACCTATAATGAATATAGAAGCAAAGAGAAAGCTTTGAAGGAGGAATTTTTATGAAATTTGATGCAAAGAAAGAAAAGGAAAGAATTGTTAATTTTATTAGAGACTATTATCACAAAAATCATGTTGATGGCGCAATTCTAGGAATTAGTGGGGGAAAAGACAGTGGCGTTGTTGCTGGACTATTTGTAGAAGCGTTAGGAAAAGAAAATGTAATTGGAGTAACGCTTCCATGTCATTCTGTAGAAACAGATAAGAGTGATGCAAAATTAGTAAGCGATTATTATGGTTTTCCGCTTTACAATTTTGACTTGACGGGAATTTATGATTCCTTTAAAGAAGAGTTAAAAAATATCGGAAACTTTAATGAGGAGGTAACAAAAGATAGTGATATTAATTTGAAACCACGTCTTAGAATGGCAACCGTTTATTATTTAGCAGCTCTATTCAGTAAACTAAAGTCTAAGACCTATTTGGTAGCTGGAACCAGCAATAAATGCGAACTGTATGTTGGGTATTTTACAAAAGGTGGAGATAGTGTACATGATATTTCACCTATTGCGGATTTTACTGTAGATGAAGTAATCGCACTGGGCGCAGAATTAAAAGTACCAGAACCTGTTTTATATAAAGCGCCTAATGATGGCTTATCAAATAAAACGGATGAAGATAAATTAGGGGTTACTTATAAAGCAATTGCAGATTATATGGAGGATCCAAATAAAGTAACACAAAAAGATAGAAGTACAATTGAAAGGTTACATAAAAACAATACTCATAAATTTGTAATTCCAACTTATAGGAGAGGATAGAATGAAAAAAGTAAGACTATTTATCAATCAAAATGAATTTTCTAAAACAGTAGCGATTGAATTAACAGAGTGCTTATATCATCATAATTTTGAAATAGATGAGACGGACTATGAAATTGCGATTTCCATTGGAGGGGATGGAGCGTTTCTTAGAATGGTAAAAGAAACAAACTTTGACCCAAGCATTTATTATATCGGGGTTCATACTGGGACATTAGGTTTTTTGCCTGAAGTACTTCCAAATGAATTGGAAGAATTTGTGAGTTATTTAGAACATGGCGACTATAAACTGAATGAAATTGGGGTTCTAGAGACAACCATTTATGGAAAAGAAGAAAAGAAACTGGTTGCCCTTAATGACATTGTTGTAAGAGATGGAGCGCTAAATAGTCTTACCTTAAATGTAAAATTAGAAGGAGAGCTTTTGGAAAAATTTAAGGGGGATGGAATGCTTATTTCTACTTCAATTGGCTCTACTGCTTATAATTTGAGTTTTGGAGGAAGCATGGTCTATTTTAAACTTCATACATTACAACTTACACCAATTGCTCCATTTAATAGTAGCAGTTATCGTAATTTGCGCAACTCTATTGTAATGCCAGAATATGTGGCAATCGATTTAGAACCTGATGAAAAAAAGGATTTGATTATTACCGTAGATGGTGAAAATTATGAAGCAAAAGAGGTCATAAAAATTACTTTTAATATTGGAAACAAAAAAATTAAACGTTTGCGTTATCACAATGTTCCTTTTAGTACAATTATCAAAGAAAAAATACTGGGGTGATTCATGAAAATAGGAATCTTTGGAGGAAGTTTTAACCCTCCTCATAGAATACATGAAAAAATAGCAAGAGAACTTATTGAAAAAAAATTTGTAGATAAAGTTATTTTTGTTCCAACAGGAGACAGATATCAAAAAAAAGAACTGATTTCTTGTAAACATAGAATTGAAATGTTAAAAATCATAACTTCTAAAAATCCTTTTTTTGAAGTATCTGATTTTGAACTAAAAAATGAACTTACTTATACTTATCAAACATTAGAATATTTTAAAGATAAATTTTCTAGTGATGACATCTATTTTATATTAGGAGCTGATAATCTAGCCGATATTTTAAATTGGAAGAAATACGAATACTTGTTAGAAAATTATTATTTTTTAGTAATTAATCGTGGAAGTAGACAACATAAGTTGTTGCAAGAATTTCAAAAATATAAAAACCATATTCAATTTGTACCAATGATCCAAGATAAGCTTTCTTCTACTCAAGTTCGTTATCTTTTAAAAAAACATGATGAGAGAGTAAAATTAGAGTTAGATTTCGATATAATAAATTATATTATAGAACATAAGTTATATGAATAAATATGCCTAAAAACATATTTTTTCTATTTTTCTCTTGACAAACCGATACGCACTATATTACTATTGTAATGTATTACACCAAAGAAGATATGAAGTGTATGTTTTTGATTTAAAATAGTCAGGAGGAGAATGAAAATGAAAAATGAAATTATATTATTTGAAAATCAAAATGTAAAATTAGAAGTA
>CANPBV010000086.1 GCA_947572405.1 uncultured Mycoplasmatota bacterium
ACAAAAAGGCACCCATAGGGTGCGCATAACAAAATTTATTTTGTTATTTTTTTAGATATTGGAATATAGATATTTTTCTAGACTTTCTATATTTTAATTTGATATAATGTATTTGAAAATTTCATTTCAGGAGGTTATAAAAATGAAAAATGGCATTTGGAAAAAATATGAAGAGACAACTCGTAAACCAAACGGAGAACGAGCTTCTTACCATGATTTGTATGATGATTTAAAGAATAGTAGAAGGAGCTGGGAAATTGCCCAAAGTTTGGATGAATGTACAGAGCAAATCTGCGGAGTAGATTTTAGAACGAGTGGACTAGAACCTGAGGCTGGGGATATTTACGTTTATTATGTTTTAAAAAATGAAAGATTGATTCCAATATTATATTTTAAAATAACTAAATTTTATGATGGAAAAATCAAACATTTTATTGAATATAATGGAGGACCGACTGGATATGATAGAATTCCTATTCAATATTTTCCAGTAATCATTAGCAAACTTAGGGAAATTGATCCAGAAAAACATAAAGAAGATATAGAGGAACTGGAAACAAGATATCACAATTATGAGCGACTTCTAGAATTGCAATCTAAAACAGAATATACAGAAGAAGAATTGCTTTTCTTATATGAGATGTATAGGAAAAGAGATGTAGATAGAAGTCTTGTGGATTCGAAGATTCAAAATAGAAATATACAGGATGATTATGAGTGGTTTTCAGAGGCAGGAAAAGCTAGACTTTTCTTAGCTGTGAAAGGAACTCCATTGGCAGATAGATTATCCATATCGTCAAAAAACGTAATGACTTTAATTGCAGAGAAGAGTTGCTTACAAGGACTTTCTAACGCATCCTCTGAAATAGTAAAAGACAAAGAGTATATAATGGAGTTATTACAAGTATTTTTTGAATCTGATCAATTAGTACTTCAACCTGAACAACTAAGCAACCTTCCCGAATGTTATCGAATCGATCTTGATATCATAAGCCTAATATTCTATCAGTATGGAATGATTACAAATAAAGTCGTAGAATGGTTAGAAAAAAGTACAAAGGGAAGAAAAAAATTAAATAAACCAGAATTTGCTTATCAGTTATTGGAAGTATTTATTAGATCATTAATTAAAAGGGGAGAACCATATTATGAAAGCGATTTATTAGGATTACTTCCCAATCAAATATTAACCGATATAGAGAAACATATCATGTTTGGTCCAGAGCCAAATCCATCAAAAGGTTCTTGGTCAGGAGAAGATTTAAAACAAGCTAGTTATCATAGACTGTTAAATCATAAAGCTAAAATTTTACAATATAGAAAAAAAAGCTAATATAACAAATTTGTGAATAAAGCTTTCTATATGATATAATAATATAGAAGAAGGTTTTAATATGCAATATTTATTAGATTTATTTTTAGGTGGAAATTTAAATCAATCTTTGAATGAAGATTTTAAGAAAAAACAGAATAATAAACAATATATAGAAACAATTTGTGCTCATCCCGATCAGCAATCTTTAGAGAAAATTTTAAAACAATTAAAAAAAACAAATATAAAACGTTTAATACAAGAATTAGAAACAATTAATGAAGAAGAACTTTATACGAGTTTTATTCATGGAATTAACCATAATGAAAGGGTTTTATTTTGGGCTTATATTTTATCCTTACAATGTGGACTGGAGGAAGCTGATATCAGAATTGTCTTAGATGCTACAAAATACCATGATGTAGGAAGAGTGAATGATTTAGTAGATCCAAGTCATGGAAGAAGAAGTGCTCAAGTAATTGCCCAACTTGTCAATGATCCGATTTATGAAAACAAGGAAAATATGGGCTTGTTACAAGGAATTGTAGAGTTACACTCTTTAAAAGATACAATGGCAGAACAGATTATGAAGAAATATGGGATTACAGATAAAAGTAGATTTTATACTTTATTTTCCATTTTAAAGGATGCAGATGCGCTAGATAGAATTAGAATTACTTATATGTTAGACATAGTTTCTTGTTTAAATCCAACCTATTTAAGAATTCTATATTCTAAGCGTCTATTATTAGCAGCACATGAGTTAAATGAATTTTATATGAAAAATGAAGAACATACAAAAGGGGGAAAATATGAAAAATATTTATATTGATTTTGATGGAGTAATCATGGATACAAACCGAGTTACATATGATATGTTAGATCGATTAGAAGTAGATAAAACGGATAGTGAAAAGATGAGTGAATTTTATTCAAATTTAAATTGGAAAAAAATTCTTTCATTAACACCAATTATTAATGATGCATTTGGTTGTATGAAAAAACTTTACGCCTCAGGAAAATGTAATCTTGCCATTTTAACACATGTAAATTCAGTAGATGAAGCAATTGCAAAAATCAACTTTATTCGAAAATACATGAAAGATGTTACCATTATTCCTGTGCCAAGAGAGCTTTCTAAGACGAAAATGTGTTCTACCAAAGATTCTATTTTAATCGATGATTATTCGGGAAATTTAATGGAATGGGAAAAAGAAGGTGGAATTGGGATTCAATTTTCTACAGATTTAAGTAAAAACAAAGGATTTCCTGTTATATCTATGTTAGATAGTATTTTAAATATGGAATTTATAGAAAAGAACTAGATTTTCTACGTTAAAGGTGATTGGATGAAGAAATGTGCAGTTATTTATAATCCAAAAAGTGGGAAACACAAAAACATGGCCGATTTTTTGAATGTAACAAAAAAAATCTTAAGTCATTATCATTATGAAGCCACTTTTTTTAAAACTTCAAAGCCAGGCGATGCTACCAATATCATATTAGATTTAGATAATGATTATTTTCTTGCCATTATTGCAGGTGGAGATGGGACACTAAATGAAGGGGTTACAGGAAATTTTATGCGTGAAAAAAAACTTCTTTTAGCAAGTCTTCCCATTGGAACTACCAATGATGTAGGTTCTATGTATGGATATACAAAAAATTATCAAAAAGATTTGGAATTGCTTTTAAATGGAACAGTTAAGAATGTGGATACTTGTTTTCTAAATTCCAAGCCTTTTATTTACGCTGCCTGTTTTGGTAATTATGTCGATGTTTCTTATGCAACTCCTAGAAATTTAAAAGAAAAATTTGGAAGGTTTGGCTATTTACTATATGGAATCAAAAAAATTTTTAGTCACCTTCAGCAATATTCTATTGAGTATGAAATCGATGGCCAAAGAAAAGAAGGTGAGTTTTCATTCTTATTCATTACAAATAGTAACAGGTTAGCTGGGAGACGCCTTTATAAAAATGTGAAATTAAATGATAACATGTTTGAAGTGGCATTTTGTAAAGCGAAAAGAAAAAGGGAACTTATGAAAATGATACCAGTCATATTGAGTCCAACTGTCAAAAAAATTCCTGGAATTGTGTATTATAGGACCAGTCATTTAACGATAAAATTAAAAAATGGAGTGGAAGAATCTTGGTGTTTGGATGGCGAAGAATATTTTACAACAGAGCATGTTTTCCATTTTAGTGTACAAAACGATATGCAAATGTTGGTTCCAAAAAGGAATGTTCATAAATTATTTAAAGAGGAGGATAAAATATGAAAATTGGTGTATTTGATTCAGGGATAGGTGGATTAAATGTTTTAAAGGAAATCATGAAGAAACATCCTAATTTAGAATGTCTTTATTATGGCGACACTTTGTATTTACCATATGGAGAAAAAAGCAAAGAAGAATTAATAAAACTGGGTGTTCGGATTATTCGCTTTTTTGAAGAAAAACAAGTAGATAGAATCATTATTGCATGTGGAACATGTAGTAGTTTGGTAGAAGAATATCAAAAATATACAGCAATTCCGATTGATGATGTGATTGGACCAACAGTAGAGTATACAAAAAGTCATTATCACAAAGTTGCTTTACTCGCAACTCCAGCAACGATTAAGAATGGGATTTTTGAAAAAAAATTAGTACAAGAAGGAATTGAGGTCCACCCTTTAAGTTGCCCAGGTTTTGCACCATATTTAGAAGGATTATCGGAAACTCTAAATATAGAAGAAGAATTAAAGCCACTTCAAAGTGAAAATTATGAGGCTGTTATCTTGGGTTGTACCCATTATCCTCTATTAAAAGAGGAAATAGAAAAAACATTATCTGTTGCTACAATTGATATGGGAAAGATATTAAGCGAAAAAATAAATTTGAAAGAATCAGCTCCTTTATTAACGGTCTATATGAGCAAAGTAACACCGCTTTTAGAGCAAAATGTAAATAAAATCCTAGAAAGGGAAATCTTATTAATAGAAAAGAATTTACCTGTATAAATCGTACCATAATAGAAATAATAAATATGGTGATTTCTATGAAAAAATGGGTAATTCTTTTCTTTTTTTGTTGGTGTATGATTGGTTGTCAGCATACGCAAGAAATTGTGAATTTTGAGGGAAAAGATATCGATGAATTAAAAGTATATGTGGAAGATTATTACCTAGAATTAGAAATAGAAGAAATATATAGTAAGGAAAAAACAGGAACCATTTTAAAACAAATTCCAAGTAGTGGTAAAATTGAAAAAAACGAAAAGATAAAAGTTGTTGTTTCAAAAGAAATCAATTATGAAGAATGGAAAATTAATGAATTAGGAAATATTCCAATTATGATGTATCATGGAATACAAAATATGTTGGATCGTGAAACTGACTATACCAAAGGAAATATTGATATAAATGGTTATCAAAGGACAAGTGAATCATTTAAACATGACTTAGAATTTTATTATAAGGAAGGCTATCGAATGATACGTTTGTCTGATTTTGTGAAAGGAAAAATTGATGTAGAATTAGGGAAAAGCCCAATTATTTTGACATTCGATGATGGAAAACATAATATAGATGTTTCTAAAAATGAAAAGGGAGAACTTGTGATTGATCCGAATTGTGCAATTGGAATATTGGAGGAATTTAAAAAGATGTATCCAGATTTCGGGGTTACAGCAACTTTCTTTTTAAATGAAGGATTATTTGAAAGTGAATACAATGAGGAAATTATAAAATGGTTAATCAACCATGGATATGATATAGGCAACCATAGTTTGAATCACCCTGACTTCTCAAAAATAACAGAGGAACAGGCATCAAAACAGATTGGAGGTATGTATTATCTTTTGGACTCTATGATCCCCAAAGAATATGTTTCTATTGTAGCGCTTCCTTTCGGATCTCCTTATAGTAAAGATCATGTAAATTTTTCCCACATTTTAAATAGTAGTTATGAAGGAAAAAATTATCATACGATTGCAACATTACGAGTTGGCTGGGAAGCAAACCCATCTCCTTTTTCTAAACAATTTGACGCTACCTTTTTAAAAAGAATTCGTGCCTATGATAATAATGGAATGGATTTTGATATTGAAATGAATTTTAAGATTTTATCTGAAACAAGATTTATTTCAGATGGAGATCCCAATATCATTACTATACCAAAATATTTAAAGTCAAATTTAGGAAAAACAACATTAAAAGTAAATACTTATTAAACTGTTTTTTTCTTACATAAAAGTGATCGTTTACAATCTACCTGATAAGGATAAAAAAAATACTCTCGCTATTTCGTGCATATTTTGATATAATAAAAAATAGGAAGGTAGGAATAGATATGGAGAAGGCA
>CANPBV010000087.1 GCA_947572405.1 uncultured Mycoplasmatota bacterium
TGCTTTTATAAAAAAACTTGTTTTTTTTGATTGTTTATTGAAATAAATATCATGGTTTGTCATGCAAAACCAGCCCCTTTTCTTGTATGGATGGTAGAAAACATGCATTGAAACTGTGAAAACAATAACCATCGAATATCATATTTTGTAATAATGCTTCAGCATAGACGAAATCGTAATTGTTTTCCTTGAAAAGATCTTCTATAATTTCATTTAAAATGACATCAAATTGGTTTGAATTTCTATTTTTTAAAATACCAAATAAAATGGTTTGAAAATACTTATAAATACTGAATTCTTCTCTAGTAAGTAAATAAGTAGTGAGTAATAAGGACTTTAAACTAATATCTTCTTCTATTGTTAATTGATACATTCTTGAATTTATTTCAATGAACAATTGTAATTTTGAGTTGGAAAAAATTTGGATTAAATTTTCTTTCATAAGGACCTCCTATCCATGTGGATGAAATGTTTTATAATCGGCTTTTAATTTTTCTTTTGAAACATGTGTATAAATTTGAGTTGTTGATAGAGAACTATGTCCAAGCATTTCTTGAATTTCCCTTAGATTTGCTCCATTTTGTAATAAATGCGTCGCAAAGGAATGCCTTAATGTATGGGGAGAAAAGGAAGTTTGAATTTTCTTCTCTTTCGCTAATGTTTGTATCATTTTAAATACAGCCTGTCTAGTTAACCCAGTCCCATGATTGTTAATAAATAAATAATCATTCCAACCTTTGATTAACAGTTCACCTCGATAATGGTAAAGATACATGTATAGTGCATTTAGTGCATAATCACCAATGGGAACAATCCTTTCTTTGCTTCCCTTTCCCATTGTTCTAACAATAGACATTTCAAAGTCAATATCTCCTACTTTCAAATTTACAATTTCACTTACCCTAAGACCGCTTGCATACATGAGCTCTAAAATGGCTTTATTTCTAGCACTAAAAGCGTCTTTGATAGAAATATCTAGTAATTTGTCTATTTCCTCAATACTGAGTACTTTAGGTAGTTTTTTTGGTTGTTTGGGAATAGGAATTTCTTCTAAAGGATTTTCTTTAACATAATGATTTATCAGTAAAAATTTATAAAAGGAACGTAAACAAGAAATATTATGAGAAATACTTTTTGTACTTTCCCCTTGCAGGGTATGAATATACTCTTCTATATGTCTACTATCCAGATTTAAATTTAATTGTTTTTTAATCAAAAATATAGCAAATTTTTCAAGTTCAAATTGATAGGAAATGCGTGTGTTTTCTGTATATCCCTTATCAATATATAAATACTCAATAAACTCATTTCCATATGGAGGTAGCATTTTTTTTCTCTCTGCCATATTTATCACCTCTTTTATTATAACAAAATGACTATGTTTTTACTACTTTTTTTGGTAAAATAAAGGAGTGGTGATAACTATGAATGAACCGTTAGCAGTAAAAATGAGGCCAAAAAGAATAAATGAAATCATTGGACAAAGCCATTTGGTTGGAGAAAAGAGAATTGTTAGTAACATGGTAAACAATAAAAAATTATTTTCTATGATTTTATATGGAAAACCTGGAATTGGAAAAACAACCATTGCAAACGCAATTGTGGAGGAATTGGAACTTCGACATCGCTTTTTGAACGCGGTTATTAATAATAAAAAGGATTTTGATGTTGTGATCGAAGAAGCAAAATTATATGGTGGGATTGTACTAATATTAGATGAAATTCACAGAATGAATAAAGATAAACAGGATTTATTATTACCCTATTTGGAGAATGGTCTTATTACTTTAATTGGAATGACAACATCAAATCCCTATCATAAAATAAACCCCGCAATTCGAAGTCGTTGCCAAATATTTGAACTGAAGGAATTAATAGATGAAGAAATTAAAATAGGTCTTAAAAGAGCAATTGAAAGTCCCTATTTAGAGGGAATTAAAATTGATGAGGAGGCTATCAATCATATTGTTATGGTATCTGGTGGGGATCTTAGAGCCGCTTATAATTTATTGGAAGTTGCTTACTATTCTACTTCTGATTATCATATTACTAGTGAACTTATTAAAAATATTAATAACAAGCCAGTTTTCTTCCATGATAAAAATGAAGATGGGCATTATGATGTAATTAGTGCTTTTCAGAAGTCAATTCGAGGTAGCGATGTAAATGCAGCATTACATTATTTGGCACGGTTAATTGAAGTAGAAGATTTAGATATTATTTATAGAAGAATGACCGTGATTGCTTATGAGGATATTGGTCTTGCCAATCCCTCTATGGGGCCCAAAGTAGAGGCTTGCATTAATGCATGTGAACGTTTGGGATTACCAGAAGCTAGGATTCCACTAGCTACTACTGTTGTTGAATTAGCGCTTTCTCCCAAATCCAATAGTGCTCATTTGGCTTTGGATGTTGCCCTAAATGATATTCGTTTGGGGAATACTGGTAATGTTCCAAGCCACATTAAAACGACCTCCAAAGATTACAAGTATCCCCACAATTATCCAAATGCTTGGGTGAAACAACAATATCTTCCAGATAAGATAAAAGATAAAAAATACTATATTCCAAAGACAACAAGTAAATATGAAACAAGTTTAAAAAGTGTCTATGATAATATTGAGAATGCTAAAAGAACTACCAATCAGTAGTTCTTATATTTTTAAAATAAACAGTTCTAAAGCGAGATCCTTTTCAATAAACCCACTTTTAATGTTACTATCTAAATTGGCAAGCTCCTCTAGATAGTGCAAAAGAATAGTACTAGAAAAGTTTCTGCTTTTTTCTAATGCTAATTTTAAGCGATAAGGGTGAACCTCTAAGATAGAAGCAATATCATTTGCAGTATATCCTTTTTTGCTTAATTCTTTTGCCTGATACATAATTCGGAATTGGTTTGCGAGCATGATTAAAATTTTAATTGGTTCTTCATTTCTTTTTATCATTTCTTGGTAAGCTTCAAGCGCAATCTGTTTATTTTTTAATACAATGTTTTCAATTAATCTGAAAATATCAGCATCAATGTTTTTAGCAGTCAAATTTAAAATGTCCTGTTCTGTGATTCCTTTTTCTTTGCCTTTATAAGTTTTCATTTTATCACATTCTTGTTTTAATATTTGTAAATTTTCTCCTACTCTATCGATGAGTAGTTGTGCGACATTAGAACTGATTTCATAATCTTCAAACATCTCTTTCACAATTGCGTTTAGGTTTTTATTTGTACCAATTTCTATAACTGAACCAACTTTTTTGATTGACTTGGTTATTTTTTTTCGCTCATCTAATTTTTCAGATAAGATAAAAAATATTAAAATGGTATCTGGATTAGGATGTTCTAAATAAGAGAGCAATAAGTCAGTGTTTTGTTCTATTGAACTTTTTTTAGTCGTTCCTGTAAAAATATAACTATTTGCTACAATAATTCCTTTTTTGTTTCCAAACATAGAGATGGTTGTTGCATCTTCTATGATTACGTTCAATGAGTCATTTTCTAAATCATATTTATTAATAGCATAATCTGATAGCTCTTCCCTTTGAATGATCTCTTCCATTTTTTTTTCGATCAATAATAATTCCTTTCCATAAAGTAAATATATCATGTATTCCCCCACTTTCTTCTAAGTATACTTCCAATTCCTAAAGTGAGTGCACCTAAAGAGTATCCTGCTAATACATCACTAAAATAGTGTACACCTAGATAAATTCGACTAAGACCAATTCCTAAAATAAAGAAAATTCCTGGAATAAATAAAATTGTTTTTTTGGAATGTTCTATGAAGTACGTCATAAGATATCCATAAAAAGATACTGAGATAATAGAATGGCCACTCGGGAAACTATAGCCATCAATTGGAATTAATCTTAAAATATCTGGTCTTTCTCTCATAAAAATAAGTTTTAAAAATACAATGAAACATACACTAATTAAGAGAATGGAACAAAATGGTTTTAATTCTTCCTTTTCTTTTTTGAAAAGATAAATTGCCCATAGGAAAGAAAATATAACAATTGTTTTAGGTTCTCCTAAAAATGTAAAAATTTTCATAATGGTTGTTATTGGTTCATGGATAAGTCCCTCCATTTTGCGATACACCCATAAGTCAATAGGAAGGACCTGATTACATAGTAATAATATCGCAATCAGTAAAAAACAAGTAAATGGAATCCATATTTCTTTATATTTTTTTATCATAATAACCCCTTCTTTTTAAGTATGATTGTAATAACAATTGATATTGCAAAGGAGATGGCAGTAATACCTAAAAACGACCATGGATTAGTTGCTAAAGAACCAAGCGGAATATTCATTCCTAAAAAGGAAGAAATTAAAGTTGGAATAGAAATAATGATGGTTATTCCAGTCAATATTTTCATTATGCTATTTAGGTTGTTTGATATGACTGTTGCATAAGTATCTGATATGGTACTTAGTATTTCTCTATAGATATTGGACATTTCAATACATTGTTTGTTTTCAATCATGGCGTTTTCTAATAAATCTAAGTCATCTTGATAAAGAGTCATAATGGTTCCTTTAGATAGTTTTTCTAATACAATATCATTACTTTTTAGTGATGTAATAAAGAATACTAAACTTTTTTGGAGCCCCAATAAATATACCAATTCTTTATTTTCTGTGGCTTTATATAAGGCGTTTTCTTTATCTTCAATATCTAAATTAATTTTTTTTAAATAATTTATGTATTTCGCACATATTCTCATTAATAGTTGAAAAATGAATCTTGTTTTCATATAAGTATAAAATTCTTTTACAGAACCATTAATAAAGTCTTCGATTGCTTCATTTTGTTTTAAAGAAATTGTAACAAGAAAATGTTCAGAAATGAAAATTCCAAGAGGCATTGTTACATAATGATGATCTCCAACTTCAAAAGGAGCATCTACTACAATCAAAGTAGTATTCCCACTAATTTCAATTCTTGGAAGTTCATCATCGTCTAACAATTTCATCATTAATTCTTGATCCATATTGGTTTTCTTGCAAACAGTTTCGATTTCTTCTATGGTTGGATTAACTAAATTAACCCAGGAATTTTTTTCAATTTCTTTTAAAGTGTTTAATTCCTCTTCCGTTTTATAAATGGCTATCATATTTATCACCATATTTATTATATCATGTATAAAGTTTTTTAGTAAAATAAAAGAGATGAATTTCATCCCCTATTCGAATCTAATGTTACTATATAGCAAGGAGGCCTGCTTATCAAAGTTTTTCTTTAATAGTGGCAAATTGACCAATAGTGAAACTCCTGCAATCATAATATTTAAAGTATTTGATAATGATAATAAAATCATCATACCAACGAAGAAACACCAATCTTTGATTACTGCCTTTCTCAATGGTAATAAATTCTTTTTTGCTATTTTTTGTTTGCTGAAAATGTTATAAATTCCAATTCTACCAGCTACATACCAAATAAAAATATTTAAACCCAATTCAATAGGTGTCATTACGAAATAAAGTGCTTCTGTAGATATATTATTAATTAATAAATGTTTTACTCCCCCTACTATAATAAATGTAATAATTGCCAAAATAAGTTGTACAAGAAATACTGTTACGCAGAAATACATATTTCTTTCTGAGACAATATTT
>CANPBV010000088.1 GCA_947572405.1 uncultured Mycoplasmatota bacterium
TACATTTCTCTTTTTTATATGCAAGATTCTTTTTTGTTTTTTGGAAACATATTTGGTTTTATTTCAATAAAAAACGAAGCAATAATTTACTGCATCTTTCGAAATGCAAATAATTGTTTCGTTTTTTATATTTGATGACTTATTGATCGTTTATAACCTTTTTAAATCATAATCCTTATAGGTAAATTCTGCTTTGTATTTTTATTCAAAGTAATTGTCAAAGCGAAGTCAAGCTGTATGTTCTATTAATGTTCAAGGAAATAAGTAGCTTCCATATCCGCCGTACTGAGTGCAAAGGCAAGCGGATAATGTTGAAAAGTGTATGAAATGCTGTTAGGGTTATCATTGTTTGAAAATCCCATATGATAGCGTATCGCAAATGCTTCTTCGCGGGTAAGACGCATGAATCCGGTTATGATATAAACACTTTTCTCACCATGACCGTATGGTAAATCATCCTGATATTCAAATACCTCAATCTGTTGCCATTCTCCGTCTATTTTCTTATTGCGAGTTCCAACTTTATAACAATTTATTTTACAAATATCATGTAATAAGGCAACGATAGCCAAGGATTCTTCACTGTAATTCATATGATACAGTTCTTTTACTCGATTTCGCTCCACGTAATCCTTTAAGCAATGGTATACATTCAGAGAATGCTCCACAAGACCGCCTCGATATGATCCGTGATATCGCGTACTTGCAGGAGCAGTAAAAAAATCAGATTGTGAACTGCAAAGGTATTCTAGTAATTTATCTGCACCCTCTCTTTTTATTAAGTTTTTATAAATAGTAATAAACTCTTCTTTATATTGTGACATATGAAAATCCTCCTGTCCTTTTTGTATTATTTTATCATATTGCGATAGGATAACGTATATTAAATTAATTTGATTTGCAATTATATTGAGAAAGTTTTTTATAGCATATATCGTAAATAAAGTTCTTTTTGCATTTAAATTATCCATGTTGATATTTCATCACTTTTTTAAACTAACAATGCATTGAAGTATGTATTTCATATAAAATATACTTTGCCATTTATAATTAAATTATTTTTAAAGATCAAGGAGGATTTTTATGGCTGATGTATATGGTTATGTAAGAGTATCAACAAAGGATCAAAATGAAGATCGACAAATGATTGCTTTAAAGGAAAAGAAGGTGCCTTTAGATTCAATATTTATGGATAAGCAGTCAGGTAAAGATTTTAAACGACCGCAATATCAAAAACTAATTGAAAATATACATAATGGTGATTTGCTTTATATTATGAGTATTGATCGTTTAGGTCGCAATTATGAAGAAATTCAGCATCAGTGGCGAATCTTAACGAAGGAGATTGGAGCCGATATTTGTGTGTTAGATATGCCGTTACTCGACACAAGAAAGGGTAAAGATCTTATGGGTTCTTTTATAGCTGATCTTGTTTTACAGATTTTATCCTTTGTGGCTGAGTCTGAGCGAGTGAATATTCAAAAACGGCAGCAGCAGGGAATTGCGGCCGCAAAAGCAAAAGGAGTAAAATTTGGTCGTCCTTCGTTAGCTGTACCGGATAATTTTCCTATGATGGTGGAGCATTGGCGAATGAAAGAAATTGATTTAGATGTCTTGCTTCAAGAGTGTAGGATCAGTAAATCAACCTTTTATCGCAGAATCAGAAGGAGTGTAAATACACAGAATTAAAAAAGAAAAGTGTCAAAAATCCTACCTTTTGACACTTAATGAGTATTTATATTCTAGCTTAAATTGTAATCAGTGTCAATAGTTTTTATTAATTATTTTAATCATGCCTGAAGTGAAAAGTTAAATTCCACTTCAAAGGGTAAAAAATGGAATTCAGTCTTTCAGTAAATTCTAGTTGAATTTACTCTTACATAATGGCATTGTTTATATGGCTGACAGCGTCACTTTAGAAAGGCTGATTTTTTATGAATGCTATCTCAAACAAAAACAAACACCTCTCTCTTAGGTGAATGGTAATAAGGAAGTATTGAAAACTATTACTATTTACCGACAAACAGGGTGTAAAATGAAATACGCATATCACTTGATTACAGGTTGATATGCGTGTTTTCATTTTTCTCTAAATGCTTACGGTCTATATGTCAGCATTTAGAGGTTAAAAAAGCCTTATTTTATGCGGCTTTCAGAGACCGAAATAGCCAAAGTAATGATAGTATATTCAAACCATCAAAAATGCACTTCTAACCGTCCCTTAATGGCATCTTGGTTTATTCAAACCTAATTAGAAACTATTTTTACCAATGTTTCTAAATAAGTTTTATTATCATTTCTACTTTTTGGGGTGTATCCTAATTTGTTGCAGATATATTCAATTTTCTGGCAAAAAATATCTTGACTTAGCTTAGACATATAAAGCGTTCCGTCACTATCTCTAGAACTATAATGCCATTGTTGTTCGTCATCTAATGGGTGTTCAGGTCGAAAATCTCTAATATTGAAGATTTTATGTTCAATTTGCGTAATCCAAGCAGCTCCTACTTCTGTTAATGCACCCCACGATTGTTTTGTATTATGGCTCGTAACGAAGATTACATACATTTTTTGAGTTGAATAACTGTCTACAAAGAAATCCCTTAAATAGCTATATATTCCGCTTTTCCCGACATCGCCTTCTGGAATTCTAGATACTTCATCGTCACAATTTGTATATATTATATCTTCTGGTGGAACACTGTTATATAATAGCAGTGCATAAACAATGTCTGCTAAATCTTTGTCAGGATATGTTTGACTTATCAATATTTTTTTCTTTTGTGAGTCAATAATGCTTTTAATTCCCATATCCGGACTATTTGAATTAATTTCATCTGATAATATGCTTTCAACTTCTTCAATTTGTGTTTCTTTTATTCCAAATCTCTGTGAAATCCTACTTGCAGCTTTTTTGCTTGCATTCTTTCTAAATTTATCAACTGAATGACGAAAATTAGCTTCATTTTTTCTCTGCTGTTCAAGTTTCATTTCTTCTTTTTCTTTTTTGTTCAAATCGACAAAAACATCACGCATTTTTAATATCTCAGGCAAAAGGATATTTCTTACATAATCCAAAACGGCTTGATATCTTGGATCGTCTGACTTATAGCCTTGTCTATTACTTAATGCCATATCTGGAAGTTCAGTCAATTCAAAAATATCAACGTGAAGTTGACCAACCACATATACTTCTGGTAATTTGTTTTGACCAACCAAAGGAAGTATATTAAACTCCCCCATTTTGTTATTTGCGTATAAAGAAATAAAGTTATCAGGAAAATCGGTCAACTCGGCTTTTCTTCCTCTGGTGGATAAGTACGTACCTATCCACCCTTTAATTTCAACATTATATGAATGTTCTTCATTAAATCTATCTTTCATAGAAATTGGAGTTGAATAGATAGAGTGATTTTTAAGCAATTCATCTTTTTTATTCTCAAATGATGTTTTAAAATACTCATTTAAATATGTAAATTCATCACCCAAAGTAATTAATGTTGATAGTTCAGAAATCATCTCTTTATCAAAATCTTTGATAATTTCTACATCATTCCCACGTATTAAATGTATTTGAAAATTTTCGTCAACTAAAGGAAAAATTTTCAATAGATTTCTTTTAATTGCTTTCAATGTACTATGCAATTTGTACTGTGGATTTTTCATAACGACAGCAGTACCACTGTTCGTTATTTTATTAAAAATAATATCATCATCAGGTATAGGTGTTAATAAATTATCGTTATTGATGTGACGAGATAAAATAAATCCTGATTTTTCACCGTTTGATATTGTTTTGATTAATACATTTTCTGATACAGATAAGGCAGCAAGCTTGCCAACACCTTTTCTTCCCATCTTTTTTCTTTTTAGGGAATGTGTAACGGATTCTGAGTCGTTATTTCTTGATACTTCAGCAACACTTAAATATTTCTTTATATCTCCATTCTCATAAGACATTCCTTTTCCGTCGTCTTCAACTGTTATGTCATCTTTATTAGAAATAATATAGACATTATGTGCTTCAGCATCATAGGCATTAGCAATTAATTCAGCTAAAATATAATAAATATTTGTATATAAGCTTGGACCTAATAATTCTAAAATTCGTGGGTCAATACTTAATTTATATTCTTTATTATTCATCTTCTTTAGCCTCCTTTATTACCATTTTCTTTGGTAAACTATTTATTATGCTATCTCCTATTATTTCTCCCAGACGAGGGGGCACTGCATTACCAATATGACGTGCTATTGATTTTAAACATATATCGTCATCATCACTTACAAAAGAATAATCCTCTGGGAATGATTGTAATAATGCACCCTCTCGCAAAGTTAACGCTCTATTTTGAACAGGGTGTCCAAATCTGCCGGTGCCATAACCAGTAAATTGTGTAGTTATTGTTGGCGAAAGTCCATCCCAACCCATTCTTCCATATACAGAACTATAAGATTTGCCTGTATCTTTTTTGTGGCACTTTAAAATTAGTTCCTCCGGCCAATCTCTCCATGTTCCATTTGGCTTAGACGCTTTAATTCTTTGTAAGTTTGTCTTGTTTAATGATGAAGATATATGTAATCTATCTGTCGGACACATTTGACCTGCTTCTACCTTTGGAAGATTTCCAATTACTTCTCTAACCGTGGTGTGTTTTTTGGAATGGGTTGGTGGAACTAAAATTATATCTCTTTTCTTTGAAGCTAATAATATTAATCTTCTACGGCTTTGTGCAACTCCGTAATTAGCTACATTTACAATCGAAAAAGACACATTATAATTTAAAGTTTTTAATGTATTAACAAAATCATCAAAAACTTTTTCTTGAACTAATTCGGGAACATTTTCCATTGAAATAATATGAGGTTTGCACTCAGAAATGATTCTTGCAAATTCATATAATAAAGACCAATCTTTGTGTTTTTGCCGGTTCTTTTTGTCTTTTTGATGACTTGAAAAAGGTTGACAGGGAGCACACCCTACCAAAATCTTTACTTTATAACCACGAAGTAGTTTTTTTATATCTTTACCAGTTACTTCATCTATACTTTTATGAATAAATTTAGAGGCATTATTGTATTCAAATGCATATTTGCATGTCTCGTCTAAATCTATTCCGGCAACAACGTTTATTCCTGCTTTCTGTAATCCGCAGGTCAATCCGCCAACTCCACAAAATAAGTCAACCGCACCTATACTCATTTATGTTCACTTCCTAAAATTGTTATCGTTATATATCATTTATTCTTTACTTTAATATATTTACCACTCCTAATACGAGCGTCTTTGGGTTTTTCTGTGTCTGCTGGCATTAACCACACGCCCGCTGTTTTGATAGCGCCTTTAATTCTATTTTCTTCACATAACTTTGTTATTCTGCGTTGTGTAATATTCCATTTTAAACTTGCTTGTTTTGTTGTAAGAAAATCCACTTGGCATACCTCGCACAATTATAATATTGCTAATATTATATACTCTAATCGGAACAAAGTCAATATCAAACACGATTATTTTGTAATTTTATATGAATGGTGAAGTGCAAAAGTAACTTCCACTTCAATATGATGCAAGTGGAAATCAG
>CANPBV010000089.1 GCA_947572405.1 uncultured Mycoplasmatota bacterium
AACATAAATCGGTTGTCAAATTTTGCAGAATATCAAAAATGTGATATAATATAATTGTTGCCACTCCTATACAGGCATGGAAAGGAGGGTTGACTTACGGAAGAATTACTCATAACTTTTACTGTCTCTATTGCGGCAGGTATAGTTTGCCACTATATCTGCAAATGGTTGGATCGAGACGAAAATGGCAATCAACCTAAGGATTAAACCACCTTGCAAAAACGGAATAGAAAAACCTCAACAGTTGCCGCTGTTGAGGTTTTTTGATTGACCTTACGGTCTACTCATAACTTTTTGCCTACTGGCATTATACATCATGGACAGATTTCATGTCAACTATTCTTTATTCGGCGAAATAAAGTAAGGCTTTCATTCGTTTTAAATATATGCTAAAATTACTGTATTGATTTTTTCCCAGCACAAAATCTATAATGAAAAAGGAGATTTATTACATTTGAAAAAAATTCTTTGGATACTTTATTCTACAAGTGTTACTATTATTATTTCAATTATATATAAAATTTATAATCAATTATTCTTATCAATTTTACTGTTTATCTGCGCAATCATTTTAGCTTATTTGATAGAAAAAAATTCAAAAAAATAAAGTAATTAACAAAAAGGATGGTGTTATACCATCCTTTTTGTTAATTACTTTATTTTAATATCTTTCAGCCAGTAAAAGCCATCATTAGAACCTACTCTCTTATACTGATAAACCATCGTACACTTTGTAGGATTATCATTTGTAATCATATCGAATTTGCTCGCTAACTGGGAAGAATATGACTTAAATACTGCTGAGGTGAACGCTCCAGTTGCAGCACTCAGTGTTACCTCAAGTGCTTTTTTGATATTCTTTACGCCAAAACCAGTTGCCCCAGTTATAATCGTTACAACAGCGCCAAATGCAATTTCTTCTTTCTTTCCCTCTGCTGCATAATAATCTCTTAGCTTTCGTGCTTCTGTCTCTGTAAGAGTTACGCTTTCTGTAATTGTACGTCCTAATTTTTCTGCCTGTTTCGGTGTTTTCGCAATTCCAATTTTTACTTCTGCCATTTATTCTATTCTCCTTTCAAATTTTTGTATTATATTTGCTCATCGATGATGAATAAATATTATCATAGTGATATCACTTTGTCAATACTTATTCATCACTTTTTTCTTGAAAATTTTTCAGTGTTGAAACTAGCGCATATGGGATTGGAACATTTAGTCTGTTTAAGTTCTCCAAGATACTGAAAACTTCGTTCAAAATAAAAAATAAAGCTACAATTGGAAGCATTGGGGCAAATCCCACAATCTGAAGTGTATCAATCAATTTGCAAATGACAACACAAATCATGACGCCAACCTTGTTAAAAATCCCCCTTCTCCCAATTGTTGAGTTCAGCTTCTTTTCTGAAATAGCTACAAGCACTCCGGTAAAATAATCAAGAAATATAAAAATTAACAAAACTCTTACTTCTAATAAATTCATTGCTCTTTCCTCCTCTCTTTAGTGATATCACTATATTATCACTATCAAGTCACTTTTGCAATATTTTTTTATTGACATTCGAACATATGTTCTATATAATAAATAATACAAATTATGTCTCACACATACAGAGAGGGGTGGATATCTGATGGATAAGTTAACAGAAAAAGAAAAAGCCTGTCTACTTGAGTATACCAACGATTTGAAACAACTTATGGAACAAAATAATCTTTCAACCATTTCAGATAATCGATGTTCGTATACTCGACAAGAAATAGATGCATTGGAAAAAAAAGTAAAAAAAATCAACGATTAACTACTTGACTTTGTTATCACAGTGATATAAAATAGATACCACTTAGAAGGATGGTATTTTATATGGCAGTAAGTAGTGATAAAATAAGAATTTTGGTAACGGTTCCTCGTACGACCAAAGAGCAGTTGGAAGCCGTCGCAAAACAAGAAAACCGTTCCGTAAGCAATTATATTTTTACTTTAATCCAAAAAGATCTTAATGAAAAATTGAATAAATAAAAAAGATGCAAAAATGCCTACGTTCTATCTTTGGGAACAAACCACCTACTCTAAAAGGAATAGTCTAAAATATTTACAATCTTTTTTAATCTTGTTCGGTAAAACTATTTCTTGCAAATTTCATTAAAAACATAAAATCACGGGAGCAGTAATCTGCTCCCGTGATTTTACCTCTCTAAGCCCTTAAACCCCTTTATCCCGTGTTTTAGTAGCATAATGCAGAAAACTATCATATATTAACAAAATGAGCTCTATCATCATTTTTATGCCTTGTAATACGGATTTACAAAATGTAGAAATTTATTACTTTTATGAAAATATCTTGTACGCACAGAATGTGTATAATTGTAAAAAACGCAAGCGCAGAAAACCGCTGGCAGTACCAGAGCTGTACAAAAAGTGCAAACGGTTTCCCCTTATGCTCTTTTCCTTAATTTTTATGTGCCATTTATTCGTTTTTTTTAGATTTTCATCAATACCTAAAGAATCCACTACCGCCCTCCGCTATCGCTTCGGTTGGTTTGATAATATTTTACTATCTTCGGACTTTAAATTATGCTCTGCTCATACAATTATCGCCTAGGTACAGATTTCTTTTTGCAAACTCTGGAAGCGATGTTTCTTTCAAAAATCCCGATATTCTGGAATCCTCACATCGGCAAAATATGGTTCTGTTAAAACATATTGTTGAGCCATTACCCAATCCGGCATTTGCAACTCATATTCTTTTACAAGGACCTCTATGGTCGCAACCAATATAGCTACATCGATGGGATAGCGTTCTGCATCGATCGGCGGCTCCGCAATTAAATATTGTCGAGTTTCATTATTTCTTGCAAAGCGAAATCTATCTAAAAAATTCCCATAATCATTATACCTTCCAGCTTCTTCGATGTCCTATATATGTCTTTGTTAAATACATCCCTGGTGTTAAGTGTATCATACCTTTACTAATTTTATCCTCCTAAAATCAAACTCCGTTACCTGTAAAACTGTTTATTTTTCTCTTTAATACTATTACTGGTAATGAACTATGTTTTTTTAATTTATCCTACTTCTCTATAATCACAAAAAATCTGCCGGTAACCTAAAATCCATCATGCAAAAATCACGTTACCTGTAAAAATAATAAAAATTACCATAATATAAATAATTAATTGTAATTATTTATATTATGGTAATTTTTATTATATATAACTAACTCTCGCAAGCATAGAAAAGCAGACCTGTTTTTCTGCTCGTTAGGGAATTTCCTTAACACCATTTTTCCATTACAAGGAGTAAAAATGGTCTGCTTGCTTATGTTCAACACTTATACCTTGCAAGCTATCTAACTTATCACTTTACTTTTCGATAAAGCCCAAATATTGTCTTTTCAAAACATTGTAACTCATTCTTCAACTCTTCATTTTGTTTCTCCAAATTTTCTTTTTCTTCCGTCATAGTTTCTATCAATTTAATGTTTTGTTCTGCCAATGTGATCGCAGGCGCAGCCTCGACTAATTGCTGTTGTAATTTTATGATTAACTGCTGTGCTTCAATAAGTTGTTTCCTCGCCTCACTATCCTCAATTACCTGCACAGGTAATGGCATTGGGTATTTCTGTTCTAAAAGTCTTATTGCATCTTCATCAAGCCATTTCCGTCCATTCTTCAACCAAGTATGACCTTTAAACTCCTTTTCATGACTTTTCATATACACTGCAACAGTATTCGGTTTGACATTTCTTTGTTCTGCAAATTCCTTTAGATACATGGAAATAGCTCCTTTAAAAGCACATTATGAGTTTCTCAATGATTTCTCATTGAGTTCTCATAATTGTACCATATTGTACTGAAAAATCAACAAATATATCTTATAAATACAAAATTCTATATCCTTAATTTTACTGCAACTATACCTCAATAACTTTTTACTAAAAGCAAATTCCCTCCTCGATAAACATAAAAAAGATTTACAGAACCAGCCCAATATCTCTCTTGATGTAATTGGGCTAGGTGACACCTTTTCGCAAAAATCTTAAACAAATATAATTTATTATCACACTTAATTTCTAAAATCAAATTATTACTTATCCCACCATTTATCAATGGTTACTCTAGATAATCCGGTTTCCCTATGACAATCGATCTTTCTACCTCCTGGATGAAGATGCCTCCAATCTTTTACTTTTTGTTCAGCCGTTCCACTCCCGATCGGTCTACCTGCCCACTCATGATTTGGATAATCAATATTCTGAACTGCCCTAGCTCTAGCTAAATGAACAGCCTGCTTCCGTCCATTTCGTTTATTCTTTTTAATAGGTATATCTGTTCTAGCTACAATAGTATCAATCGGGTAAGTTATATAACTGTCATTATAGGCCTCCAAAGCTTTCATAACATCATCAACAGTAAACTCATCGCCTTTACTATTTAAAAAATCAATTAAACCTACACTATCCAAAACCAGTTCTTCATAGTTAATTCCACACTTTTTTGCATAAGCAGCAAGTGCTAAAATACACCAATATCTATGCCCTTGCTCAGCTCCGCTATATATTTTTTTGATCCACCAATCATACAAGGCCCGATTACAAATCCAGCTACCTTTCGGCTGTTTTCTTACAATCCGCTTCTCATACCAATCAGGATACTTGTTTTTCGCTTCTGCAAGAGTTAAATCACTCTGATATACAATACGTTTCACTCGATATTCTTCTGGTACACAGCGATTCAATTCCTCTATCGTATACTTTTTCGCATCCTCATACCTAAACGCTTTAGTAATATTACCTGCTTTTGTTACAGTCCCAACCATACGAAATCCTTGAAACAAACTCTCATATTGAACATTATCATGTAATTCAGAAGCTCCTTGAGTCCATGCTTGCCACGTTAATCTCCTTTTTAAAATCTCCAGCTGCTCCACAACATTCCTAAAAAGCGGAATAGGTTTCTCAAGCACATAATACAAATGTATCCCTGTCCCACTTGAAACAAAATATGAAGGCGCCGGAAGCCCCCAATAAACGCTATTCTCTAACAAAAAAGAATTACTCTCTATTTGCTTAAAAAGCACTGCTAAATTATCTTCACTAACTATTCCGTCAAGGTCGATTGCTATTGCATACAAAAATCTAGCATACGTACTCTTACGGCTCTTACCTGCATAACTGATTGGCGACATTAAACAAAAATTATCTCGACCTACAACTTCATCAAGTTTATCAAAATCATCAGTCAACGTATGTCTAAGTACTTTCAATTTACCATCAGCTTTTTTATCATTCGTAAGCTCAATAATAATACCATTATACTTTCCTCTCTCATAAACTCCCCTTTCCTCAAATGAACCTACAGGAAATATATTACGATAAAACTCTTTATACGAAACCTCAACTAATCCCCGGTTTAATAAAGACATATTTATATTCACGATACTCCTCCTTATGGGCGTTATATTATCAATACATTTATTGTACATTTTTAATTAAATTATAAAACAACATAAATCGGTTGTCAAATTTTGCAGAATATCAAAAATGTGATATAATATAAT
>CANPBV010000090.1 GCA_947572405.1 uncultured Mycoplasmatota bacterium
CATTTTCCCGTTTATGTTTAAAATTTTTTAGGACATTTTCTAAAATTATTGACAGAATTTTTTTGTTTTTTTATGATAAAAGTGTTAAAAAGCGTAAAAGAGTAATTACTTACTCTTCTACATGATCACAACTACTGCATTTTATCTTTTTATTTTTTTCCACTAACATACCTTTACATTCTGGGCATTCTTTACCAATTGGTTTATCCCAATATGCGGTTTTACATTTTGGATAGTTGTTACAGCCATAGAAAACTTTTCCTTTTTTCGTTTTCTTTTCCACAATTTTTCCATCACAATTTGGACAATCTACTACTTCTACCACTGCTTTTGGTTCCGCCTTAATATATTTGCATTCTGGAAAATTACTACAAGCGACAAAACTTCCATACTTTCCTTTTCTAATAACCAGTGGATGACTACATTCTGGACACGCTTCCCCTGTTTCTTCCGCCTCTTTTTTTGGCATTGCATCAAAAGCATGTTTTACACTTGGTTCGAATTCTTTATAAAAATTATCTAGTGTTTCATACCAAACAATATCTCCATCAGCAATTTGATCCAAATCCTTTTCCATATTGGCCGTATATGCTACATTGATTAAATGGGAAAAATAATCTTGTAATTTATCTGTAATTTCAAACCCAATGTCCGTTGGAATAAATTTTTTTTCTACAACATTTACATATCCTCTTGTTTTTAAAGTCTCCATAGTGGTTGCATAGGTACTAGGCCTACCAATTCCTAGTTCTTCCATTTCTTTAATTAATTTTGCCTCTGTATATCTTGCAGGTGGTTTGGTAAAATGTTGCTCTTTTTTAATATCTTCTGAAATAGTTATTTCATTTGTTTTTAATTCTGGAAGTGATTGATCTTTGGTATCTTCATAATCACCATAAACTTTTAGATACCCATCAAAGGTAATTACTTGTCCTGATGCTTTGAACTGATAATCATGGTTATTTAAAATAATCGTTGTATTATCTGTTTTTGCATCTGCCATAATGGAGGCCAAAGCACGACAGTATATTAATCGATATAATTTATATTCATCTGGAGTTAAATATGGTCTTACACTTTCTGGGGTTCTATAAATACTTGTTGGACGAATCGCTTCATGCGCATCTTGTACATTTTCTTTTTTCTTTCCTTGTTTTGCATGACCTACATACTCTTTTCCATAAGTTTTATTAATATACCCCATTGTTTCTTTTACAAATTCGTCTGATAAACGAGTCGAATCGGTACGCATATAACTAATTAGACCAACTGTTTCAGCTTCTAATTTGATTCCTTCATATAATTTTTGAGCAATACTCATTGTTTTTTTAGAAGCCATTCCTAATTTAGAAGAGGCATCTTGTTGTAATGTACTTGTTATAAAAGGAACTTTCGATGGTTTATTTTTAGATTTTTTTTCGACGCTTTCAATTTGAAATTCTTCACTTAAACAGGATAATACTTTATCCGCTTCTTCTTCATTTTTGAGTTCAATATCTTTTTTTTGATAGGCAAATAATTCTGCCTCAAATTCTTTAAATATGGCATCAATAGTCCAGTATTCTTCTGCTTTAAAAGCCTCAATTTCTCTTTCTCTATCAACTACTAATTTTAGAGCAACACTCTGCACTCTTCCTGCACTACTACCATCCGTTTTTGATTGAATTAATTTGCTCAAACGAAATCCTATAATACGATCTAAAATTCTTCTTGTCTCTTGGCTGTTTACCAAATCTTGATCAATTTTTCTGGCATTTTTAAAAGATTCTAAAATAGCGTTTTTGGTAATTTCATTAAACACAATTCGGTCATATTTTTTTGAATCTAACCCAAGTGCATCATACAAATGCCAGGCGATTGCTTCTCCCTCACGATCAGGGTCACTTGCAAGATAGACAAAATCAGAATCTTTGACATCTTTTTTTAATTCATCAATGAGCTTCTTCTTTCCTTTAATTGGTACATAATCTGGCTTAAAATGATCTTCAATATCCACCCCAAAACCATACTTTCCTTTCGTAGATAGATCTCTAACATGCCCCTTGCTAGAAACAACTTGGTAGTCATCTCCTAGATATGCTTTAATTGTCGTTGCTTTATGTGGTGATTCGACAATTACTAATTTTTTTCCCATAATTCACTTCCCCTATGTCAATACTAATTTATACACTATTATTGAAATCTTGTCAACTTTCTTAAGATACTTTTCCACATTTGCTTCCCCATGATTCAATAAATTTGGAATCTTTATAGATTCTTAATATTTCGCAGTGATTAGAACATTTTTCACATTCTCTTCCCTTTGTTTCAAAGGAAATATCTGCAACATCCAAAGATCTCTTTTTTCCATCTTCATATTTATGAGCAAGTAACGCAATTCCAATGGCACCCATCAAATGACTATTGGGGTCTACTATAATATTCTCTTTTAAGATTTCTCCAAAGTATTTTTCTACTCCCTTATTTTTACTGACTCCCCCCTGAAATACAATGGGTGGCATTATCTTTTTTCCTTTTCCAACATTATTTAAGTAGTTTAGGACAACACTTTTACAAAGTCCTGCAATAATATCTTCCTTTTTATAACCCACTTGTGCTTTATGAATTAAATCAGATTCTGCAAACACGGTACAACGGGCCGCTATTTTAACTGGATTTTCTGACTTCAGTGCAAGTGGTCCAAAATCTTCAATTTCAACACCTAATCGTTTCGCTTGACTAGATAAAAAAGAACCAGTTCCTGCTGCACAAAGCGTATTCATAGCATAATCTTCTATCAACCCATCTTTTAATAAAATCATTTTGGAATCCTGTCCCCCAATTTCTAAAATGGTTCTAACATCTGGATAAAAATGTGTGGTTCCAATCGCATGAGCTGTGATTTCATTTTTCACAACATTGGCATCTACCATTAACCCAATTAATTTTCTAGCACTTCCAGTGGTTCCAATTCCATAAATTTCTATATCAGAACTTATTCTTTCCTTCATTTGATGTAATAATGTTTGAACAGCCTTGATTGGATTCCCTTCTGTCCATATATAAAGAGAATCTATAAGTTTATCATGTTCATCTAATATAACTGCTTTGGTAGAAATAGAGCCAATGTCAATTCCTAGGTAACACTTTTTCAAACTTATCTCCTCATTTCTAGCATGTCATAAAATGCTTCTAATCTTGTTTTCATCCCAACTTCGGAAGTACCTGTATCAAAACTAAAAAATAAAACGGGAACATTATAATCATTACAAACTCTTGATATGATAGGCATCGCACTAATTTCTGGGGTACAAAAGGAAGATTTAATATGAATAATTCCATCATACCCTTGTTCGCATAATTCTTTTGCTCTAGCAATATTATCCATAGCATCTGCACCCATTTTATAAGTGATATAGTTAGAGGCTTCTTTTAAATATTGTTTGGTCTTTTTATGTTTTTCAAATAATAGATAGGTTACATTCGTAAATCTTTTGATTTCAAAATTCATAGAAGCTAAGGTACGTTCTAGTTCATAGTTTGAATATGGTTCCATAATCGTATAGAGTTCCCCAATAATGCCAACTTTTAAGGGTTTTTCTGGTTTTTGAATTGGAATATTTTCCATTTTTGTTTTGTATTTCAAGTATAGTTTCTTTAATTTATGAAGACTATTTACTTTAGAAAATTCAAACAACATTTCTTCTTTTATCTTTATAAAACTATCTTTTTCAATTTCAAATCCAATATGTTCTCTAATGTAGTCATCAATAAGGTCCATATACTCTATCATCTTTTTTGTAATGCGACCATAATAAAGAGCCTTTAATATAGAGGGTTTTGAATCAATTTCTTTTATGATGTGATAAATTCTTTTCACATCTGTTTTTCCTGCGGTTACTAAGTTGTAAACTTTGCACTCATACCCTAGGTCTTTGATAATTTGCTCCTGGAGTTCTGCATAATACCCATATCTACACCCTCCACCAGCTTGAAGCACTATTTTAGCGCCTCTATCTAATCCTTCGATCAAAGTTCCTAAGGTATATTTAAATGGTGTACATACAAATTCTGGACTATACTTTGCACCTATTTCTATTGTTTTGGCTGTAATAGGGTTTGGCTTTATAATTTCATTATGAATGATATGAGAAAGTAAAAAGTAGGCTGGCACATCATAATCTCCCATTTTAGGGAATGTGACACTATCTAACTTTTTTCTGCTCAAGAATATCCATAAAACTTTCTAAACGTGTTTCCATACCAGCACTCCCACTTTCTTCATCTATAATCAAATTCAAATAAGGAATTTTAAGTTTTCGCATCAATAATTCATTTACCAAACTATCAGGTCCACAAGGAAATGTAGATAGAAATAAGATTCCATCAATACGATCTTTTAATAATGGAATGATACCAATAATATCTTTATTGTATTTCCAATATAAATTAGAAGAAAGTTCTTGATAAGCTTGAGGATCACTTCCGATTAATGAAGCAGCGTCAATTAAGATGGCGTCTAATTCTTCTACTATTTTTTTGATATCATTTCCCATAAAAGCATCTTCAAAGTTATAAGGATGACTAATCACCAACAATTTCTTTTTTGAAGAGGATAGTTTTTCCATTTCATCTTTTCCTTTTTTCCTCTTTTCTTTTTCTAGTTTCTGTACACTATTAAAATAGGCGATTTTCGTTTGTTCCTTTCCTTTCCCTAATGACACTCCAAGTTTCAGGAAGGCTTGAATCTCTGTTTCTCCATGGGCTTCATCTACATTATAAGTTAGTAATGGTGTTTTAAAAAGATTTGCTATGATATCATAAAGACCCAAAAAATTTGTACAGGTTTGATTATAAGTTCCATAGTTATCAATTCGTGGAACTAATATATAATCACATTTTCCCTCTAGATAATGAACATGCCCCAAATATAATTTTAAAGAAAGACACATTTCATCATTGGCACATCTACATCCATTTTCTAATATTTCTCTCGTTGTTTTTGGACTAATTACTACTTCATATCCTAATTCTTCTAGGAAAGTTCTCCACATAGTACCATAGTAATAATAGTGAAGGGCTCTCGGTATTCCAATTTTAATCTTGTCCATCTCATCACCTAAAGCATTATATGTGGCATATAAAATAGTTATGAATAAAATTAAAATTGTTGAACATAATTAAAAATGGTGATGAAAAAATGGATAAACAAACCATTCATTGTTCTGTTCACAATTGTGATTTTTGTAATGAGCAAGAAGATCATTGTGAACTAAAAGAAATTAAAGTATGCAATTGTAACCAGTTAAGAGAAAAAGAGGCTACTATGTGTGACAGTTTTAAAGAAAAAGAAAACAGATAACCGCTATCTGTTTTTCTCATAAATCATAGTCAAAACATCTGGTTTATGATATTTATTTCAATAAACAATCAAAAAAAACAAGTTTTTTTATAAAAGCAT
>CANPBV010000091.1 GCA_947572405.1 uncultured Mycoplasmatota bacterium
GTCATATTCTCAATATATGGAACAATTTTCACGTTCTCTGGAACAATATTTTTTGACACCGCCTCATAGTCCTTTTTCCCAGTTACAAACAATACTTCATAATCCTTATTTTTAAATTCACTTAAATTTTTTACTAAAAGTTCGTTGATTTTACTAGCACCTAAAGACCCCATCACAATCAAAACCAATTTTTTATTTTTATGCAATCCAAATTCCCTTTTGTCCATTGGTAACTTTTTGATGGCATCTTCACTACAGGGATTTCCAGTAAAAATGGTTTTCTCTTTTGGAAAGGAATGTACAGAATCTGGAAACGAAACAGCAATTTTATCTACATATTTACTTAAAAATAAATTAGAAGCACCTGGGACACTATTTTGCTCATGAATTAGCGTTTTTATTTTTAACTTATGGGCTGCATAAATAACAGGAGCAGTTACATAACCTCCTACTCCAATCACAATATCCGGTTTGAAATCTTTCAAAATCTGTTTTGACCTTTTAATGGCCTTTATAAAGCAAAAAATTGTTTTTCCATTCTTGAACAGTTTTTTTCGATAAAAACCATATACTTCTAATTGTTTAAATGGAATATGGTGTACTGGGACAATATCCTTTTCCATTCTATCATGGGTCCCTATATATAAAAATTCACTATTGGGTTCCTTTTCTTTTATTTTATTTATAATTGCTAATGCTGGATAAATATGACCACCTGTACCACCTGCACTGACTACAACCCTCATATTATCACACCCTTCAAAATTCATTATATCATATTCTATTCATTTTCTAAATAGTTTAGAAGCGAAAAAAAATAGGTGTATCTACAATTAATTGTAGATATTTACCCTATTCTTAACTTTCTATAGCAGTATGATTAAAACTACATTTCTCTGATGGAAGTGGTACATTACCCTCAGTTCCACTATCTTCTACAACTTCATAAATGTATTGATTGGATCCACTTCTAATCCTTACAATCATATCATTTGGGAATTGCTCACCCGTAATAGGATTTTCAATAGAAGTCTCTAATATTCCTTCTGCTTTTAGACATCCCAAAGTAATACTAGTATCAATGTTTTCTTCTGGAATTTCTAAAACATGATTGGCCATCCAATCTCCAGCTGCCCTTTTTATATTCCCAATTTGAATCTTATATAAATTTTTCTTTCCTCTTGAAACGTTTCTAGATACCATTGGAATTGCTAGTAGTGCCAGTATGGATAATATGGTAATGACCCCTAACAGTTCCGCTAGTGTAAATCCTCTTTGTTTCATTTTAGACACCCTCTATTCTATATATAATCATATAGTTTTTTTCCTATTTAGTCAAGGTTATTTCATCAAAAATTTTGGGAGGAAAAAGAAAAAAGAACTATATATTCTCTTCTCTAATCGCATCTAAAATATTTTCTTTTTTCATTTTCTTTGTTGCATACATCATTGTTAAAAATACGATAATAAATACTGAAAGAATTGCAATTCCAACACTTTTCCAAGGAATCATAATGTCTTCAAAACGATTGACATTCATCATAACTTTATGGATCCAAAGCACGACCAAAAAGGAGAATGGAATTCCATATAACAATGATTTCATTCCAAAGAAGAAACTTTCAAAATATAAGATTTTGTTAAAACCATGAGGCGTTAATCCCATACTACGTAACATTGCGAATTCTTTTCTTCTAAGTCCAATACTTGTATTGATGGTATTAAAGACACTTGTAACACCAATTAACGTAACCAAGGTAATAAATCCATATAAAAGTAACCCAACCACAATATATAAATTTTTCATTTGTTTCATGTCTTTTGGATAATTAAAATAGGTAATGTTTGATCTATTTGATAAATTATCTAAATAAGTATTGATATATTCATCTATGCTTTTATACTTTGGCACCTTTAAATAAATTGAAATATCGTCTAAATAAGTTTCTAATTCAGGAGTAAATAATTGTTCAAAAGTAGAGTTTGGAACAATTATAATAACGTTTCCTTCATTTAAAAATTCACTTTCAACTGCAAATGGGGCTTTTTCTGTAATATATACATTTGTTAAAGTTGTATTACAATCAAATTTATCGGTTCCTATTTGGTCTTCTTCATTTTCATATTCCACAGTTCGCTCACATAAATCAAATGTATAGTTTTTTCTAGGATCTCTTAAAAGATTGGCATGATAAACTGTTCTACTCGTATTTCTATAAGAAACATATTTTGTTTTGTCAATCAATATCGGCCTTTCCTCTTTTAATCCTAGTTCTTTTAAGTATTGTTGATAATTTTCTTCATCTAGGGCAATTATAGTAAAACTTATTACATCTACAGTATCAACAAAATAGTCTAACATTTGATCATTAAAAAATTCTTCTACTTGGTAAGATGTTGTAAATTTGTTTCCATTTTTTAGAGAAATACTCTTTTTTACGCCCTCATAATTTTTGACTGTAGTAATAAAGTTTTGATAATCATATAAAGAGGGTTCTCTTAAATGAATACTGATATCATAATCCGGAATACTTAGTGTTTTAGAAGAAGTCTCCATTCCATATTCTACAAACGTTGAAAAAGAGATAAATAGAACAATGCTAATAAATAAAGAAACAATGGTAATTCGATATTTCTTTTTGTTTCGTTTGATATTTTTAAGTGCAATTTCTCCTTCTATTCCAAATAAGTAACGAACCCATTTTCTAGTTTTTAATTTTCTATTTTTAATTTTGATATCATCATTTAAGCGAATGGCTTCTATTGGTGTTATTTTGCTTGCTCGATGAGCAGGTATATAAGCAGACGCTAAAATGGTAATAATCATAAAGATTATTGGAATAATTAAAAATATTGGATATGCCGTAAGTACTAAATTTGTTCCAAATAAACTAGGAACCAAGTAATTGATAATTGCAATTACAATTCCGATCCCAATAAAACTTCCAAGAATTCCTAAAGGAATACCAATGACTCCAACGATAATGGCCTCAAAAAATACTGTCTGTCGTAATTGTTTTTTTGTTGCTCCAATACTAGAGAAAAGTCCAAATTGTTTCTTTCTTTCCATCACGGAAATGGCAAAAGAATTATAAATAACGACAACGCAACCAATAGATATAAGCGTTAGAATAATAACCATCACATTGATAATGGCTTTCATAATATTATTATATTTGCTTGCCCCATATAAAGCAAGTAAAGGGGTATTATAAGAAATATCTTCTCCAGATACATTTGTAATTCCTATATTTTTAGCTAATGTTTCTGTATCTTGGTATGCTCTGGACGGTTTTTTAAATTTTAAATACACATTGATGTTTTGATTTTGCCCATCTATTTTTGTCAAAAATGTATAACCTGCTGCATGCCACTCCTCAAATATTGGTTTTTCTATCATTCCTACCACTTTATAAGTATATTCTTTGGTATCGACTAAGGTTTCAGGATCTTCTTCATAATACGCTTCATTTTTAGTAAAAACACCTTCTCCATTTGACCTTTTTCCAATTGTTAAAGTTATTTCATCTCCTATTTTATAGATCTCTCCATGATCAGCTTCTAATTGACTTGATATCACAATTTCCTTACTATTTTCAGGAAATCTTCCTTTTACTAATTTTATTTGTTTCATATAATCATCAGAAACAGCATTAATATAAAAGTATTTTTTATTCGTTACTTTGCTTTCCTTAAATTCACTAAATCCTATTGGAGATTCATAAAAATAATGGTCAACATGATGGTTATTTGAAATGACTTCTAGTTTATCCTTTGATATTCCAGATAATATTGCGTGATAATCTCCATTTTCTTCTTTTATCGTTCGAATAGAATTATCTTGAATGGTTGAAAATAAAAGCCCAATTCCCACCATCAAGGCAGTGGATAAAATAATTCCAATAATCGTAACAATGGTTCTTTTTTTATTCATTTTCAAATGCTTTATAGTTAGTTGATTTAATATTTTCATTATTGCACCTTCTCATCACTCTTGATTTTTCCATCCTCAATGGTAATAATTCTATTTGCATGTAAAGCAAGATTATAATCATGAGTAATCATAATAATGGTTTGCTTATATTTTTTATTGGATAGTTTTAATAATTCAACAATTTCTTTTGAAGCTTTGCTATCCAGGTTTCCCGTTGGTTCGTCTGCTAAAAGTAAGGCTGGATGGTTCATCAATGCCCTTCCAATAGAAACTCTTTGTTGTTGCCCTCCTGATAGTTCATTTGGCAAATGGCCCACTCTATTTTTTAAACCCAATGTTTCAATTAATTCATCCAAGTATGCTTGATCTACTCTTTTATTATCCAATAAAATTGGTAATGTTATATTCTCTGTCACGTTTAAAATTGGAATTAAGTTATAAAATTGATAAATGAGTCCTACTTGTCTTCTTCTAAAAATTGCCAAGTTTGTTTCATTTAATTTGTAAACGTCTTCCCCATCTACATAAACATGACCATCAGTCGGTCTATCTACCCCACCTAGTATGTGTAAAAGTGTACTTTTCCCACTTCCACTGGATCCTACAATTGCAACGAATTCTCCTTTTTCTACGGAGAAACTAATATGATCTAAAGCTTTTACCAGCGTTTCTCCTTTTCCATATGTCTTACATAAATTCTCTACTTTTAATATTTCCATAATACTCTTCCTTTCTTATTTTTTACATATCATTTTTTTCGGATATAAGGATGAAACTTCTTCCTCTGCTTTTTTAAATAGCATAGCACTTTCTATCATTCCAATCAAGGCAAATACTATAATAACCGGAAGTATATAACAAACAATCTCTTTCAATGAAATCCCTCCTTCACTGATATCATTCTATCTAATTTTTATGACTTTACTGTGACTAAAATCATGACAGTTTCGTCACTTTTCCGAGTATCTGAATTTAATTTTACGAGAAACTGTACGTTTATGAGTTACTTTTTTATGGTTCTTTTTTAGTATTTCAAAAATAGCACCATCTAAATTTTTTTCTTACATTCTAATCATAAATCATATTTGTTCATACCATTAGGGTAATCTTTTCTATTGTTAAACAGTTTAATATTATATAAGAAAAAGATAGAAATTTCTATCTAAATCATATTCTTATAAAATTTAATGAAAAAAGTAGTTCCTTTTTCTTCTACAGAGGTTGCATAGATTTCACCTTGTTGTTTTTCCATAATTTTTTTTGCCATATTTAATCCAACTCCAATCGACTCTTTATTTCCACTTCCTGTATAAAATCGTTCAAAGATATGTGGCAATTCTTCTTTTTTTATTCCAGAACCAGTATCTTGAATGGAAACTTCTGTATAAAGTGGATTATCAGAAATGGATATTGTAATTTCTCCATTTTCTGCTGTATGCTCATAAGCATTTTTTAAG
>CANPBV010000092.1 GCA_947572405.1 uncultured Mycoplasmatota bacterium
CCATAATAAAAACTACACATTTTTTTATGTAGTTCCTTAAACTGATGACATTGGGAGATCACTACAAGTCGTTATTGACTTTGCCAATATTGTAATGTTGCCTAGTTGTCAAAAACTGAGTTTTAAACAAGCCACGAGTTACAACATTTCCTTTGACTTAGTTTTCAATTTTAATCTATCATAAAAATCATAATTTCTAACTTATAAGTTTACTCTTTAAATATTTTTCATAAGATAATAACCCATATTCCTTATTGTAATAATTAGGAAATTCATTTAAATGTGCTAAAGCTATTTTGGCGGTAGTAATTAAATTATCATTTGTAACATTGGTTTTTGAATTAATTGTACCATGTTCTAATTCTATATTTATACCAGTTAAAAATTCTTCTATTGTAAATTTATCAAAGGAAACTCCTAATAGTGAAGCGGCATATTCTGCATCATTAATATTAAACATATAATCACCAATATAGTATATGTTTATTTTTACCAAATAAGATTTCTCTTATACATTTTTTATAATTTGCTTTAAAAAAAATGAAATAAATCCCACCTACAAATAGGACCATTATACTCGCAATATCAAACAAACTTATATTATTTATATAAATGTCTTTATTTTTAATACTATTTTGCCTATTTTTATATTTTCTATTACCCTCACTTTTTCATTTCATTATGCTGTATATTATTTCCGAGTCTTCCATAATAGTTAACAGTGAAATTTGTTAATGATAATAAAGAGATTTAAACTTCAATATGTTTTGATTACAACTGATTCGTTTGAAAATAATTTGATGTTGAATACAGAATTTAAATTTCAATATGTTTTGATTATAACAAATAAAAATTTGAAAAGGTAGTTTAAACCAGTTCCCTTAAATCTAGATTTATTGTACTATAAATTCCCCATCATAATTCACAATAATGGTCCCATTTTTCAATATTAACATTTTGCCCAATATAAATATCATTCTCGTTAGTATAACTATCCATTTTTACCCTCTTTTTTCTTTTGAAAATTTCCAGCAAAACGAGTAATTCTTTTCCTTGAAAGAAAGTGAGTTCCCATTGAAACACATTTCATTTTAAAACCAGGAATAATAATCAATTTTCGTTTTAACATTTTTTCAATAGCATATTCAGCTACATTATAGCTTTCTAATCCTGGAATAGCAAACTTCACGCCTGCTACTTTATTGAAATTTGTATCAACTGGTCCAGGGCACAAAACCCCAATATAAACATGACTCCCAGCTCTTCTAAGCTCCTCGTGCAACGCCTCTGTAAAGTGAAGTACATATGCTTTTGTTGCGTAATAAGTTGCCATATAGGGTCCCGACATAAACCCAGCTATACTTGCTACATTTAAAATATAGCCTTTATCTTTCTCTTTAAAATCTTTTAAAAACTGCTTGGTAAGTGCCTGAACAGATTTAATGTTTAAATCAATCATATCTAATTCTTTTTCTAATTTTGTACCTGTAAACTCCCCAAATAAACCAAACCCAGCATTGTTAATAACAATATCAATATCCTGTTTCTTTACCTTGTTATATAATTTCATGCAATTAAAAGTACTGGCTAAATCCATGGAAATGATTTCTGCTTCTATTCCAAAACCCTTTTTTGGATGCTCTAATTCTTTTTTTAATTTTTCTAGCTTCTCTTTCTTTCTTGCAACCAAGATTAAATTGTATCCTCTTCTAGCTAGTACTCTTGCCATATCTGCTCCTAAACCAGAACTTGCGCCTGTAATTAATGCCAACATTTTTATCATCTCCATTCTTTATTTCATTATAACGTATTATTTTGTTTTTGTAACGAAAAAAAAGAAAATTTCTAGAAATTTCCATTATTTTATTAGTTCCTTTAATATTTCATAGTTTTCTATTAATTGTTCTTCTTTCACCGAACAATTAGCTGGACTTGTGGAGGGCAAGCACACCGACTGAATATTGATAACTGGCAATACATATTTTTGATATAAAAAATCTGCTTTTTTTCCAGTTGTCACGATAGATTTAATATTTGTTTTCTGGATTAGCCCCTTTATATCATTTACTGCTACATTTGAAATAGAACTATCGCTTGCCCCTTTTATATCACAACTTTTCACAACATCCCAAAGAGCGATATGATATCTTAAAACGAATTCCTTTTTATCCTCTATCGAAACTGGAACTTGTTCTTTAAAAACTTTAGCTAGAACTTTCCAAAAACGATTCTGAGGATGCCCATAATAAAAGCCTTTTTCTCTAGATTTCGGGGATGGAATACTTCCTAAAATCAATACTTTAGAATCTTTATCAAAAACAGGTTCAAATGGATGAGCAACATATTGTTTCATTCTTTTACTAATGCCCCTAAATAAATTTCAGATAACAATTCACAATAATCGTTAAGAGGCAAATCCATAATCATCATACGATCAGATTGTTCTTCTTGTATTGTTGTTATAAATTCTTGCATATCTTCTCTTATAGGAGCACTCAATTGTATTTTCTTATTTCTTGGTAATATCATCAATAATCTAGCAATATCATTTTTATGTTTTTTTATTGTATCTGTTAATCCTTGAACCCCTTCCCTTTTCCTTTTCAAAGTATCTAAATAAGCCTTTGCCTTAAATGGAATTAAATGAAATTCATCTAGAATTACGACTCCGTTAACTATTTTTTTCCCATCTAACAAAAACGAATAATAATCATCATTTAATAAAATGGCAGATAAACTAGAAATTGAATCACTAATATGAAGAGGTGTCAAATGAGAATCTGGTATTAATTGATAATTAGATGGCTTCCTGGTAAACAACTCAATCATTTTGGGGGTTTCTTCGTTAATCGGCTTCTCAAATCTATAATATTGTTTTTCTTCTTTTCCCCTATAAATAGATTGATAACCTCCTATATTCACAAAATTCCAAAATTGTTGAACAAATTTTTCATCTAATTTCTCAACAATCAAAACAGTATCAAAATCTTTCGTTGCTCTAAAATATAGTCCATTTTCCTCCATATTTAAAAAGCAGGCTACACCACCTATAATCATATAATATTCTTCATACCCATGAAAGAACTTTTTCCACATTTCTAATCCATGCATAGGCCCATCTCCTTTAATATCGTATCTAACTCTAGTTTAATTCTAGGATCTTTTGAGTCTTTTAATTGAGCATATAAAGAAATTTGATCAATGATATTAGAATGAGCCAGTATTCCTGGATCATATTTCCAAATTTCGATAATAATATAATCATTTAAATCCAAAAGACTTTGATCTATCAATTGCTTCTGATCTAACAACTCTATATATTTTCTTGAAATAGCATAAAATTCATATCTAGGATTCCCAATCATACTTTTACAAGATAACGCACTTTCATTAGATAAATAAGCAGGAATTTCATTAGGTAGCGTTTTAATGCAATATGATTTTAAAACTGGGCTAATTAAATATTTTTTTCCTCTTCTCCAAAACTCATCCCAAGGAATGCATTGATAAAATTTTCTAGTATTTTCTCCGATCACTGTCACTAACTGGAAAGATAAAAGTTCCCTTAATACCCTGCTTGCAGTCATTAAGGGAATTGACAAAAATTGGGATAGTCCTTTTACTGAAATCGTTTCTTGTTTTTTTATAAGCAAATAAATATAAGCAAGTTGAGCAATTGACGAAAAATATAATCGAGATGGAAGATAGGTTTTAAATTCTTCTATTTGTAGGCCTACGTATGGAATATACATTTGCCTATTCATATCAATAAAAGCTATTCTATGTTGAATTAGCCAATTTCTCCTTTCCTTTCCTATATTTTGAAATACAATAACTGGATATGGAACAGAATAGCTTTTTAGTAAATTAACATGCTTTTCTAATTCTCGGAAATTATAATTTATATTTTTACACACTAAAAATGTAAGCTTTAAACTCTGAATTTCTGCCACATAAAATTGAAAGTTCCTTTCTAAAAATAGTGGAAATTCCGCCTTAAAATGAAATGTTTCTAAAACGATATCTTCTCCAAATACCTCTTTTATGTATCTACCAAGTTCCATATTTGTCACCTCTTTATAACATCATTATAACACACATAATGTTATAACTCAATCTTTTATGTTATAAATATCCTTTGACAATAATTCATTTAAAATACAATCTTTATCATTAATAAATAATTTATACAATTGATAATATTCCGTTTCTTCATATTTACGTAAAGAAAAAAAATGATCCAAGTCATATATTTCTGCCCCTGGATAAGAAAGCAAAATAGGAGAATGGGTTACTATAATAAATTGTGAACCTTCATCTATTAATTGTTTCATCAAAATTAATAGACTCATTTGTCTAGTTGGTGATAATGCCGCTTCTGGTTCATCTAAAATATATAATCCATTTTTTCCAAATCTATTTTTCATGACAGCCATGAAACTTTCTCCATGAGATTGTTCATGTAATGATTTTCCTCCATAATAGGTAAAAATTCCACCACTATCTTGTTCTATTTCATCTAAGTGGGTAGCAAAATTATAAAAGCTTTCTGCTCTTAAGAAAAATTTTGTTTGTGGTAATTTAGATGTTTTTACAACTTTTATATATTGATGTAATGGTGATATCGTATTTTTAGTACTAAAATTGAAATTATTGGTCCCACCTTCTCCATTCATTCCCATAGAGATTGCTATTGCTTCTATTAACGTACTTTTTCCTGAACCGTTTTCTCCAATTAAAAATGTAACCGGACTATGGAATTCTAATACATCGAGACCTTTTAAACAAGGAATGTTATATGGATATTTTCCCGGATTTATTATTTTTTCTTTTTCATATTCTATTCTTTTGATAAACATGGAAATCACCATTTTTATTATAACATATATCTTTATCTATTGTAATTCAATATGATCATCAATACTTATTTCAATCGATTCTACTCCATCACATTTCACATAAAAATTTATTTTTAAATATCTCTCGTCTTCCTTTAGAATATCACAATAATATTTTGCATCACCAATTGAAATCCAGCCTTGTTCATCCTCATAAATAATATCGGTTATATATTTATTAATATTTATTTTATTACCTATTTCTATATTTTGAAACATTTCTTTTGAAAATGTAAGTTCTAAACCTATAAATATATTATTTTCTATATTAAAAGTAATAAACGGCGCAATTCCAGTTCTTCTTTCTCCATGAGAAAAGACTACAAACTTTCCCCATGAAATTTTAATATCATATTGATAGTACTCATCATTATTTATTTTTATCATATGAATCCCCTAACCAATTACAAAAAAGGGGCTGTTGCGAAATTAAGTAATTAATTTTGCTTCAGTCTTTTTTCTT
>CANPBV010000093.1 GCA_947572405.1 uncultured Mycoplasmatota bacterium
ATATTAAAGTTTTCAATTACAAGTTTTGGTCATTTGCTTTCTCATGGTGCTATGGATATGGCAATGGATCAAGGACTAATGGCTCTTTTTATGGGAATGTTTAATTTGACAGCTTCAGGAATTACATCTGCAATTATATTTTCATTCTTTCTTTCTCTTATATTTAAACCAAAAGATTAGAAACCATATTTTCTAATTTTTTTGTATTATAAAAATTAAAACATGATATAATGAATGTAAGGGTGATTGTATGAAGAAATTATTTGGTGTATTGATTTTTCTAATAACTTGTTTTATGGTTCCAATAGGGGTAAAGGCGAGCGATTATGGAATTGAAAACTTTAATATGCATGTAACAGTTTTAGAAAATGGAGATCTATATGTAAGAGAAGCCTTTTCTATGAATGGTACATATAATGGAATGGATCGAGATATTGATTTTGAAAATATTTTTGCTTCAAAATTTACTGGTGATAAAGAATCCTTTAATGGAAGTGATATTTATAATGGAGCAGGTATTGAACTTGTTCAAATAAGAGCGATTCCCTATACGAATTCAACTTCTTGGGAGGAAATGGAGACAGGGGGAACAAAATTTACAAAAACTTATCATGCAGAAGCTGGAGAATTTGGAGTTTATACAGAAAATAGAACAAGTTCAGGAGTAAGTTATCGAATTTATAATCCTTCTTCAAAAAAGCATTTTTTCTATTTAGAATACATGATTAAAAATATGGCAGTTGTCCATGAAGATGTAGCAGAAGTAGGCTGGAATATATTTAATGATAACTTTAGAGAAAGCATTCATCATTTTAAAGCAGACATTTATATTCCAAATAATCAAAACCTATTAAAAGGATATGCTCATGGACCATTAGTTGGAAATATAGAATTAGATGGAAACGATCACATTATTATTACTGTTGATGACTTGTATGGGAATACAGCAATGGATACTCGTTTTGTATTTGATAAAGAAGCGGTGAAAGGTTCTACTAAGTTTTCTTATATGGAAGCTCTTGATACGATTGTATCAGTGGAAACAGAAAAAGCAGAAATTGCCAATCAAAAAAGAGAAGAAGCGAGAAAAAAGGTAGCGAGAGATAAAAAAGTTACATTATTTATGACAGTTGTTTCTAGTGTTTTTGGGGGAGCTTGGCTGATTGGATTGGCATTCTTAATTTTTAATGTGTATAAAAAGCATGATAAAGAGTATGATTCCACATTTAAAACGGAATATTTTAGAGATTTTCCAGCTGATTATAATCCTTCAACCGTAGGGTATTTACTTCATCAGAATGTTAGCAATAATGACTTATCCGCTTGTTTATTAAATTTGATTTATAAAAAAGTAGTTACATTTGAGCAATTAGATAAAAAGGATTACAAACTTGTTTACCACGAAAATGAAGCTTTAATGAACGCTTCAGATAGGCAATTGGTTAAATTAATTTTTAAAGATAAAGAGATTACTTTAAATGAACTTAAGAAAAAAGCAAAATCTGGTTATTCTTCTTTTATTAGTAATTTTAATCGATGGAAGAATTTAGCGACTATAGAAGCAAAAGAAGAAAATTTTTATGAGAATAAAGCAGGTATTAAATTGAAATCTAGTCTTTATTCTGTATTAGGGTTAGTTCTTGCTGTATTAGCATTCCGATATATTTTACTATTTGGAATTATTATTTTTATATTGGCCTTAGTTTCTTTAATTTACTTTTTATCATTTACAAAAAAAACGCCAAAAGGAAATGATCATTATTTGAAATGGAAAGCATTAAAGAAATTTATGGAAGATTTTGGGACTATGGATAAAAAAGATTTACCTGAAATTGTTTTATGGGAAAAATATTTGGTTTATGCGGTAAGTCTAGGATGTGCAGATAAACTTTCTAAGACGATGCAATTACGAGTGAGTGAATTTAATGATGTAGACTTTGTTGATATTCATTATAGTATGAGAACAATGAGAGATATGATGGTGTTTAATCGTATTATGTCTAGTACAGTAACAACAGCTATGAATAATGCGTATTCAGCACAATCAATAGCAAATTCTTCTAATTCCTCAGGAGGCGGATTTGGCGGAGGCTTCTCTGGAGGAGGAGGCTCGTTTGGTGGAGGCTCAGGCGGAGGACGCTTTTAAAGAGGAGAAATATGGAAGAAATAAAAAAACAGAATATGGATATGAATATCAGTTTGAAGAAATGAAAATTATTATTACAGAAGAAAATGTAACGGATAGTTTGGTAGAATACAGAGAGAAACTTGTAAGTTTTTATAAAGAGAAAAAAGAGGAAATAGAAAATGCTTTATTTATAAAATTTGAAAGAGATGAGTGGTATATAAACGAATTATCTAGAGAACAAATTTTAGAAAAGATTGGAACTCCAACTATTTATGTAGAGGAAGAATCATTGGCTAGCTTTTCTTATCTGGATAGTAAATTAGATCAGCATCTTATTACAGTAGAATTATATAAAGGTTTTCAAATTGGTGATGTCATCATAAATGGATAAAAAAGTGTTACTGTGTTAGCACTTTTTTTAATAATTAGAATTATTTTTTGTATGATATTTATCCGAAGGGAGAGATATTTATGAAAAACAATAATCCAGAAAAAATTTATTTGAGGAAGGATGGAAGATATTTTCTAAAATACAAAAAAGGAATCAAAGAGAATGGAAAAACGGAGTATGGTTTTATTTATGCTAGAGCAAAAGATGAACTTTTAGAAAAGTATAAAAAAATTTTATCAGAACAAATTGTTATTGATAAGTCCTTATTTAGTGGTGATATGTATCAGTGGCTTAAGAGTGCTAAAATATCATGTAAAAGGTCATCTTATTCAAACTATGAATATATGGTTTATGCGCATCTTATGCCACAATTTGGAAAGTATAAGCGAAAACAAATTAATAAAAATATCATCAATGAGTTTACTGAAAAAATGTTGAATCAAGGATTAGCTCCAAAAACTGTAAAAGATATACTCATTATATTACAACAAGTTTTAAAGTATCATAATGTAAATATATCTATTACAATGCCTAAAATTCCTAAGAAAGAAATTCAAATACTTACAAAGGAGCACCAATTATTATTGGAACAAAGATTAAGTCATTGTATAGCAGAAGAAGATATCGGGGTTCTTTTATGTTTGTATACTGGCCTTAGGATTGGCGAGTTATGTGGTTTAAAATGGGAGCATATTGATTTAGAAAATAATGTCATTAAAATTGAAAAGACCCTAATACGGGTCAAAAATGATGATAAAAATAGAAAAACTAAGACCATTGTAATACTTGACGAACCTAAATCGACTTCTTCTATTAGAAATATTCCAATTCCAAACTTTTTAATTCCAAAGTTAGAAAAGTTAAAAAAAGGTGAATTTTGCTTTTTTTTAACTGGAACTGAGAATTTTATTGAACCAAGGAGTTATACCAATCATTATAAAAATATCATGAAGTCAATTCAAATTAATGAATATAATTTTCATGCATTAAGACATACATTTGCAACTAGATGTATAGAAAATGGTTGTGATCCAAAAACGTTAAGTGAAATTCTTGGACATTCAAATGTAAAAATAACACTGGAACGATACGTACATCCAGGTTTTGATAGTAAGGTAAAATTGATGAATAGTCTAAATCCCATGTGTAGTTTTGGATAAAAACTAATTTAGGGATATAGTAATTTATTATAAGAAAATAAAATCCCAAAGTTTTTCACTTTGAGATTAAAAGACTCGTTGCCTTCGCAACTGAATGTTATTTTATACTAAAAACAGTGATTTGTCAATTTTTACTATTGATATATTGTAGTCATGACTTTAAAACAATTCCTAATTTTAAACAACTTACAAAAACTTTCCCAAAGTGAAAAACTTTGAGAAAGTTAAGGGGGAATTATGAATGGAAAAGACTACAAAAAAATATGTGGAGTATTTATATCCAGGCTTATTGATGGCAGAAACTAACAGTGTAGAAATTGGACATAGCGATCCTACGAAAGTAGAATTGAAGAAACACGCAATTGGTTTTCGATTCTATGAAAAAGATTTTATAGACACAGATGGAGAACAATTTGAGGGTAAAATTCATAATAGAACAAATTGGTTTTATATTGGAAAAAGATTAACTTTTGAAGAAGTTCAAAGTCGTTTTGGAAATATGCCAAGGTATGAAACATTAATCAGTAATATGGAATGTAATCACATATCATCCGTATGTATGACTGAATATGGTAATTTTATGCCGATGGAAGAAGGCGATGTTACATTAGAAGAGTATGTAGCAGAACATAATAAAGAAGCTAATGCTTTTAAAATGTTTCAAGCATTAAAACAACATGTAGGAGAGAGAGTTTTTTATCAAGGATGGTGGTATGGAACAGCACAAGAAGAAACTGATGTATTAAGAAATGTAAATTTTTTTACAAATGTAGAAATAGGATGTTATGGAATACCATTTATTGGATATGGTTCTGCTATTTTATCTATCAGATTAGAAGAAACAGGAGAAGAATTATATTCTAATCCATATATTGAATATGGATATGATAGAAGAGATCCTGAAAAAATAGAAGAAGCAAGAAGAAAAATGTTTGGAGATAAAATTGTAGATAAACAAAGGGATCGTAGGATAAAAGCGGAAACAATTAGAAAGCAAGAGAAAGAACGTGCTGATTTAGAAGCTAAGAAAAAGAAATACACAATTATGAGGGATGGTTTAGCTTTCGTGAAAAAAGAAGATGCAGAAGAATGGATGCAATGTGTGGATTGTAATACAAATGATGCATATTCTTGTTGTATTGTGGAAACTGCCTTATTATGTTTGAGAAAATTACAAGAAGGGGCAACTTGTGAAGAGGTAGAAAAAATATATATAGAAATGGGATTGACAGGATACATGGCAGGTGCTGCTTCTAGTATGATTGCCCATTTTAGTGTAAGAGGAATAGAATTCAGACAATATTGGAATAAAAAATTTGGTATTACAGAAGAAGAAAAAGGAGTTGTAAATCCTGCTGTATTGGTATTATCATCAAAAAATAAATAGTATTAAAAAAGTTCACAAAGCAGTATACTTTGTGAACTTTTATAAAATGTTTTTCTTATAGTAAAATACTTTAGGATTTCCTCTGAGTGGTTTTTATAATACCACTTTTTTTTTATTTGTCAAATTTTATCATTAATTGGATAGTGTAAAATGGTTTGGGGATGGAGTACAAAAAAGGAAGACCTTTTGT
>CANPBV010000094.1 GCA_947572405.1 uncultured Mycoplasmatota bacterium
ATATTTATTATAACATACTTTTTCATTTATCAGTCATAAAGTTGAACACAACTTAAAAATAAAAGATAGCTTTTTTCCTTTTCTTATTATATAATTGAAATAGGTGATACACATGTTTGAAAACTTAGGAGACAGATTACAAAATGCCATTAACAAAATGAAAGGCTATGGAAAAATAACGGAAGAGAATATTAGCGAAATTACAAGAGAGATCAGACTGGCTTTATTAGAAGCAGATGTTAACTATCAAGTAGTAAAAGAGTTTATTCATAATGTTAAAGAAAAGGCTCTTGGAGAAGAAGTTGCCAAAAGTTTAAAACCAGGTGAAGTCTTTGTAAAAATTGTAAAAGATGAACTTGTCGCTTTACTAGGGGGAGATAAGGAAGACCTAAATTTAAAAGGAAATCCAGCAACTTTAATGTTAGTTGGTTTACAGGGAAGCGGAAAAACGACAACCATTGGGAAATTAGGTTTACTGTTACGTAAGAAATATCATAAAAAACCGTTATTGGTAGCATGTGATGTTTATCGTCCAGCAGCCATCGACCAACTGAAACAATTGGGACGTGAACTTTCTATCGAAGTATATACAGAAGGAAAAGGTGACCCTGTCCAAATATCCAAAAATGCCATAGAATATGCGAAACAAAATGGATTTGATTATGTTTTGATCGATACAGCAGGAAGACTGCATATTGATGAACCATTGATGCAAGAGTTAAAAAATATTGAAAATAACATTCATCCAGAAGAAATCCTACTTGTTATTGATAGTATGACAGGGCAAGATGCCATTCATGTAATAGAAGGATTTCATAGTGAACTAAACTTAACTGGTGCAATTCTTACTAAACTAGATGGTGATACTAGAGGAGGAGCGGCCTTATCAGTAAGACATTTAACACATGTTCCCATTAAATTTATTGGTGTGAGTGAGAAAATGGATGGATTAGAAGAATTTTATCCAGACCGCATGGCAACTCGTATTTTAGGCATGGGAGACTTAATGTCTATGATAGAAAAAGCAGAATCTGTAATAGACCAAGATGAGGCGATGAAGACCGCTAAAAAAATGGAGAGTGGAAAATTTGATTTGGAAGACTTTTTAACCACATTTAAACAAATTAAAAAATTGGGGCCACTTGAAAATATTATTAAAATGATTCCAGGAATGTCTAAAGCGATTCCAAAAGATGTACATATTGATCCAAAAGAAATTGCTCATATAGAAGCAATCATTTTATCAATGACACCAAAAGAAAGAAGGAATCCAGAAATATTAAAAGCGAGTAGAAAACAGAGAATTGCAAAAGGTAGTGGCAGAACTGTGGAAGAAGTTAATCGTTTATTAAAACAGTTTGACCAAATGAAATTGATGATGAAACAGATGAAAAGTGGAAAACTAAAAATGCCATTTTAATGAATGATTTTGGATTGATAAGAGTGCCTGAGATCGCTATTCTGTATCTCTAGTATGGTTGAAAAGATATTATCATGATCTTTATGTAATAGAATTTCATATAAAATATCAACAAAACATTCTATGGATAATATTCAATGGTAAAACGGCTATTGTAGTAATTTATTGGTGAAAATGTTGGGAAGTTAATTCATTATTAAGACTTGAATGATTGAGATATGGTTATGAAACTTATTATTTTAGTTTTATATTAATAGTTTAATGAGGAATTTGAAAAAGCAGAAAAGAGTAGGAATATATCATATTCACTCTTTTTTTTTGTGCATAGAATAAACTAGGTAAGGAGGAATAAATATGTTGTTTAACAAAAGATGTTGTCAAGATATGATGATGCCACAAAATGGTATGGATTGTTGCAATCGTGAAATCGTAGAACCAGCTATCAACAAATGTATTGAAAGAGAATTTTATCACGAAGTTCCACATGTATGCCCAATTCATACACATGTAATCAACAAACATATCTATAAACACACTTATACACCACAATATACTTGCTCAGAAGAAAATCAAGTATGTAATATTGATTGTGGCGGTTGTTCTGGTTTTTAGGAAGGGTTCTTTAGACCCTTTTCTTTTTTGAAAGAATAGATAATAAAAAAGGTGAGGGTTATGGAAAGTAAATTCTTTTATAGTTATTGTGGGAAAAAAAACATAATGAGAAAAATTGTGTAAAAAGTGTTTTAAAATTGGATCCAAATAATCATTTATTTTGAGAAGGCCCCAAATCAAAGAAAATTGTGAAATGGTAGTAGAAAAAATAAAAAATATAAACAAGGAGATGAGATTATTTTAGATGATATTGAACAAAGAAAACCATGTAAATAGGAAATAAAAACTACTAGAGAGCATATATTAACTTGTATTCTTTTATTGTGCCTTAGCGATTGATTAAATTTAAACTTCGATTCTTTTTTTATTTCTTGCAACCATTATATATTGTTTCATTTAAAAAAGTATGTTAAAATGTATATATGGTAGGTGATTGTAGATGACAGCAAACAAAACAATAGAAATATTACAACAACAAATAGATAAGCTGAATCAAGAGCAAACTGAGACCAAATGGAATGAAAAGGACAAAAAATTATTTGAAAAGTTTTTAGAATTGGTGCATGATGATCCCTTTCGAATCTTTTATGCCGATGGAGGTGAAGTTCACCGTATTTTAGAACTTGTTTACCCTGAATCAGTAAAAGTAAGAATAGAAGAACTGTTTAGAATAAAATATGTATATGATGGTTTTTTAAAATACGGAGAAGTAGTAAAACCTCAAATAGAAATAGAAAGACCAAATTTGGAGACCTTAATTAAAGATATATCTGATCATTATTTGGATGTTTATCGAAAAAGAAAAAAAGTGAAAGAAAATGCGATCAAAAATTGTAGGGCTGTGTTAGAAAAGTCTAATAAAAGATGTTATATTACAATGGAAGATTGTAGCTTATTATTGGATATAGCAGATAGTCATGAAAGAACTCTTGTTGAAAAGATACTTGTTATGGAGGAAGTTTTAGAAAATAACAATGTAGCCATTCAAGAATTACTAAAATTAAAAATCACGCAAAAAGCACCTGCAAAAGCAGAAGTAAAAGAAATTTCATTTGATGAACCCGATACGGATGAATTGGAAGCAACTGTTTCAGAAACATCGGGGGATATGCCTGTTGTTTCTATGATAGAACCAGATGAGGTAGAAGAGTTTTACAAAGAGGAACCAGAGTATGTCGAAATGGAAGAAATTTCGTTTGATGATCCAGAAGAAGAATACGAAGAAGAAGCACCTGAAGAACCAAAAATGATAGATCAATATGATGAAATAGAACTGTCTGATTCAGAAGAAAATATAGAGTCGGATAGGCCAAAAGAAAGTTATATTGAACTTTATTTACATGCTTTAGAAGAAATTGATCCAACTGATATTTTAGCAATTCATAGTGCGCTTCCGAACCTTCATATGCCAAACTTTAGTGAGATTATGAATTCATTAATTGCGGAATTAAAAAAACAGATAGCCGATATTAAAGAACAAGAACAGGACAGTGATCTTAAAACAGTTAGGGCTTTAAGAGATGAACTAGGAAGAGCTCAGCAACTATTGAAAACGATGTCTAATTATTTGGAGAAAAACGAAAGTAAAGAAGAGGAAAAGAAAGAAAAAATTGTGGAAGGTGAGGAAATACAATTATTGTTATTAGAAACGGAAGATGGCGATTCTTTAATCGAAAAGGATTTTAAAAAACAATTAGATGAATCGCAGTATCAAATTGCAATGAAACTTTTTCAAACTTTAGAGCAATTTGGAGATCCAGCATATCGCTTGAAAGCAAAACAAAGCCCAATTTCTGGGATTATGGAATTGACAGAAAAAGGGGTGCATATTTTCTTTGAACCTTTTGCAGATAATACTTATATTGTAATCGCACTTTTGGCTGAAAAAAATGGATATTCCTCTTGGGTACAAGATAAACTGCGGTTACGCCATTGCTTATTTCAAAGACAGGAAAAAGCAATGCAACGGAGATGGAATCAACATGGAACTAGGAACACAATGTTGCTCGGAAGTGAAGCAGCGTATTTAGATATGCAAGATATGGCAGAAATGAGGTAGGTTTTAATGAAAAATTTTATTATGAGTTTACAACAAAGAAAACAGGAAACAGAAGTATTAAAAGAGTGCCAAGAAATGTTAAATAGTGGTGCTGAAGAATATGAAGTAGAATTACATGCTTTATATACAGATATGGTAAAAGAAATTTTAACGACAATTGAAGAAAAAGATATTCAATTAGGAGATGTGGCAGATTTCTTAGATTTTAGTGAAGAACAATTGCTGGAGTATTTAGAATTCAAAAAAGAGGATTATGCTACTTATCATTTGTTGTTGAAATATGTATCATGCTACGGAAATTAAGAGGAGCTAAAACATGAAAGAGGAAATAAGAAAACAATTAGTGAAGTTACTAGATAAGCATATTAAAGTTTTGGGGAAAAAAGAAGCAGAACATGAGGATCTTCATTTTGTTGTAGAGGTGTTAAATAGCCTGCTTGGTAAGATCAATGAAAACGAATTAGAATCCTTATTAGAAATAGATGAAAATGAATTAAAGGATTTAGAACATTTATTCAAAGATGAAAAAGAAAAATCCCTAATTCATCGTGTTTCAGGAGTTCGATATTTGGTAGCAGGAATTCATGATAAGCATGTTCATATAGATATTACAAAAGATCAAAAACAAATGATTGCTAGTTTTCTTAAATTATTACAGGAAAAGAAAAATATGATAGTCCCTGTATTAGCCCGTGATAAAGGAACCTTGGAACAGGATAAATCCAAACAATTATTGGAAAAATTGGAAGATTTAAACAATAGGACTTATTTAAGTGAAGTAGACGATATCAAAAGACTATTTGGAGAATTTGATATTTCCATAGAAAATCAATATGAAATTTTATATTCTGTACTAGAGCATAATCAATTGGTATATACTTCATTGAAACAAAGTTTAAATTAGTCAACTAAATTGTTGACCTTTTTCTTAGTGTAAAGAGTTATGGGGATTTTGAATGAAAAAAGTAAAAATCCTTT
>CANPBV010000095.1 GCA_947572405.1 uncultured Mycoplasmatota bacterium
ATATTATACCATTCCTTTCAAATTTTCGTGTCTATATATCTATACTAACACCATTCTTTATCTTTTCTTCTATCTGGCAAATTATAATGTTCTTTTAAATATGCAATTAAAAAATCTGTATATTTATCCGCTCCAAATATATTAACATGATTTTCATTATAAAAATCTGTATCAAAATTTAATTGCATTTCATCTGAATAAAGATTGGCATCTAGAAAATCAAATCCTGCTTCTTTTACTTTTCTCTCTACATAATTAAAATTTTCTCTATGTGCTTCTCCTTCTTCATAAGGAGAAACTACAAATAAAAATTTATGATTTGTCGTTTTTAAATACGCTAATAATTCATCTAGTATTTCTACAGTATCTTCTTTCATAGGCGTTTCTTTATCAGTTTCAAATTTGTGTTTCGTAATTGGAGCTACTTTTGGTACAAAATAGAAACCTTTTAGGGGATTCTGATAAATTTGGAACATCATTTTTAAGTTGTTTCTATAATCTAAATTTTCTGGTTTGCGATGATATTTTATAATATCAAAATGATATGATAAGGTATCTTCTTTTAATACGTTCCTTACATATTTTTCAATAAATTTTGCTTTGTCTATTGAAAATGGGGTTCCTGTTAGAAAGTTTCGATATGCCACTTCTGTTGGTGGCTGTTCCTTATCTCTATATTGGAATGCCCTCGCATCTATAATAATTACTTCTGGATTTTGTTTTTTTAGTACTTCCTTAATTAAGTAGATGTACATTTCTGGTTGAATTGTACTTGCCCCGAAATCGTAAGAGGCAATTCCTTCTTTTTCATACGCCCGTAATGGTTCCCAATACACAAATCCTGCACTTCCACCTACATATACCATATCTAATGAATTCTTTTTTTCTCCATAAAAACCAGCTATATTATTAAGAGCATAATCTTCCGGCTTCATCAAATATGTAAGAATAATAAATAAAAAGCAGAAAGTAATGCCAAATATTATGGTTTTTAAAATTGGAATTATATGTTTTTTTGTATTTGTCATATTAAAAACCTCCATAAATGAAATCACTAGCGTTATATCCAGGGCCATATGCACCATAGATTAAAATGGAAAAGATTATAATGAAAAGGATAATCCATCGAAACCATATATTTTGTTTGGAAAACCAATTTAAAACATCTATATTTTTATATTTTAAATAATCTACTACGATTACAATAGAGCTTGCAAATAATATGACCATTGGCAATTTTGGCAACTCATAAAGTAATCCTACTCGTGGCATAATAAATATATTTTTAATAATTGTTAAACTAGAGCCCAAATTTGGAGCACAAGCAAATAACCAAATAAAACACATTAATAAAAATGTTCTAAAAGATTGAAATAAACGAAAGCTAAAACATTCTGTTTTAATTTTTAACTTTTTCGTAATTGAATTAACTTTTTCTCCAAACATTTCTCCTAGTGTTAAGTAAATCCATGGCAATATTCCAGCCGCGAAAATATATTTATAAGAAGCTCCATGCCATAATCCAATTAAAAACCATAATATGAAGATTGACAATAAAGTTGGAATTTTCTTTCCGATCTTTTTTCCAAATTTCTTTTTACAGGTTTTCCCTAAATTTTGAAACAATGACGATTTTAATAATGGATACATAATATAGTCTTTGGCCCACGCTCCAAGAGATATGTGCCATCTTCTCCAAAACTCTGACAAATTTTTTGAGAAAAATGGACTTTCAAAGTTCTCTATTAATGTAATTCCATACATTTTAGAAGCACCATTTACAATATCCATACAACCTGAAAAATCGGCATATATTTGAATTGCATAAAGCATAACTGCATTTATTATATAAAAACCAGTAAAATTATTATACTGTGTAAATACTTGCCTTACAAAGGGCGCTAATAAATCCGCAATAACGAGTTTCTTCATCAAACCATACATGATCCGGTAGAAGCCTTGAAATAAGTTATTCCAATCAAATTCTTTAGGTTCAAAAAGTTCTTTCTTCATATCATTATATCTGACAAATGGTCCTGAAATCATAATTGGATAATAACATGAAAATAATGCATGCTTCAGTATGTTTTTTTGCGGTTCGTACGCTTCTCTATAAACATCAATTACATATCCTGTTAATGATAATGTGTAGTACGAAAGACCCAGTGGTGCCAATAAAGATACTGTTCCAAAATGGAAATTTATATGAAACAAATTTCCAAATGCATTTAAAGTAATTGGAAAAATATTAATATATTTTAATGCACACAAAATGGATAGAATCGAAAATAAAGTAACAAATAGAGTTATTTTCTTTTGCTTTTTTGTTTTACATTTATCGTAAAGATAGTTGGTACCAATATAAGTTGTTAAAATCCCAAATAATAAATATAGTAATAACTTCCATTCACATGATAATAAAAAAAACAAAATACTTGCTATTAATAAAAAGGACCATCTATATTTTCTAGGAAAAATATAATAGCAAATAACGGTTATCAATAAAAAAACCAAAAACGAAAACGATACAATTGACATATACTTCACTCCATTATTCTAAAAAACCAATTTTCATAGTTCCTCTAGAGACTTTTTCATCCATTTTATCTATAATAGTAAATTTAATTGTAATTCTAGAAAAACGATCATCTTTTTTGGTTACTTTTCCTACTACTGTTAAAGGACATCTTGATAAAAAAACTGGCTTTACAAAATTTACTTCTACACTATGAATTAAACTTTTCTCTCCTGGTAAATAAACACCTGCCAAAGTAGAAAGTGCTGAAGCAGTTAACATTCCATATACTACTTTTTCAGAATAGCCTTTTTCTCTTGCAAATTCTAAATCATTATGTAATGGATTGATATCATTAGTAATCATGAGGAATTGCTTCACCTTTCGTTCATCAAGTTCGAAAACAAAACTTTCCTCATGACCAATCTCTAATTCTTTAATGCTGAAACGATTCATTGTCTTTCTAATATAATGTCAACCATCTCACCAACATTTTTCATTGATGTTACTTCGCTCATATTAAATTTAATTCCAAAACGGTTCTCTATTGCCACTACTAAATTGATATGTTCTAAGCTATCCCAATCTTCAATATCTTCTGCTGTTGTTGTATCTGTTACATGAATACTCTCATCATCAAATACTTCTTCAAAAACTTCATCTAATGCTTTATAAATTTCTTCTCTTGTCATAATTATTCCTCCACCTTTATAAATTTATTTTTCTTTTTATAGTCATCAGTTATTTCAAACTTCCATACTGTATTTCCTTCTGGATCTTCAGATACTTTTTCAAAACCTTGTAATCCATAAAAATCTTTTACCATCCCATTTTTAGCGGTTGGATAGTAATAACCATATATTTCTTCAATTCCACGTTTTTTACATTGTTCTACCAAAGAATCCATCATTGCATATTCCATATCTCTTTTTAGAACTCTACAACTCATAATCCACAGATCAATATCTAAACGATTTTTATTTTGCTTTCCAATTACAACAGACACAACTCCATTATCTCCAAATTTATCTTCTAATTTTCCATATAAAGTGATATGTAATTGGTCTTGCGCAGTTTCTTCTATTTCTGCTTGCGTATAACGCTTTGTTGTTAAGTTAAATTGATTGCTCTTATTTGTTAATTGAGCAATTCTTGCCATGTAAATAGAAGTAAATCCACCAATTTCAGCTTCCATGTTAAGTGATTTCAGATAATCATCATAATTGGTAAATGATTTTTGTAATTGACTCCTTTTGGCATTTTCTTTATACATTTCAGTTTTACTAAAATCATCTTTAGAAAAGTTTATAACTTCAAAAAATCCCGAGTGATCCAATACTTCGATATAGCGATATGGGACTTCCATATTTGGAGTTGATACTTCTGGTAGTTCTTGATTAATGATTGCTCGCTCTGCAGGATTATCATCTACAAAAACCAAACTGTCTGCTCCAACGTTTAATTCTTGAGAAATTTCTTTAAAATTATTCGACTTTGGATTCCAATTCGCTTTTATCACAATAAAGTCTTCTGGCCTTAGTATGGAATCTATATGTCTTAGGCCAGCTATTGCATTACTTTCTTCATTTTTGCTATTTACATTCAAAATAATTCCCATTTTTTTATGTTCTAAAATATATTTTTGAAAATCTGTGTAAACTTGTCCTTCAGATGTTTCCTCTCCTATAGTTAAATTATCTACTCCGTCATCTCCAACAATTCCACCCCATAATGTATTATCCAAATCTAAGACAAATCCTTTTTTATTTTTCCCTAATATTGCTTTTATAATATTTGCAACTTGAAAAGATAAATTTGGTATTGCTGGAACTGCTACCGCATATTTATACATATACCAATAAAACGGGTCTCCCCACTTATCTAACCCATATTGAGCTGACTGATAATTAATATCATTGATAAAAAAGTTTTGATTCGTTTCGGCATATTCTGCAAATTTCAAATTTAATTTTGTTATAAAATTGATTTTCCCGTGAATATCAGTCGCATCTTTATTTCCAAACAAACGGTAAGTAGGAAAATCAAAATTATTTTGAATAATAGAACAATAATATTTTTCAAATAACCGTTCCCACATTTCTTTAAAACGTTCATATTCGCTTTCTAAAATGGCATTTACTTCTGATTCTGAATCCGTAATTTCAGGATATCGAATAATATTTCGATTTGTTGTATGAATAAAAATAATATCAGGATGAAATTCTTCTAATTCTAGATTTTCAAACATTGCATCTTCATAGTATTTATTATATTCTGATTCATAAAAAGAAGCCTTTATTCCATAATTTAATAAAAACAATTCCAAAACTAATTTTATATCATTTGTAGTAGAACCACCTAAAATAGCAATTTTCTTTTCTATAAATTGTCTTTCATTTGCTAATAATTCTTTTTTTAAAGTTGTGTTCAACTTTATGACTGATAAATGAAAAAGTATGTTATAATAAATA
>CANPBV010000096.1 GCA_947572405.1 uncultured Mycoplasmatota bacterium
AAAAAGGATTTTTACTTTTTTCATTCAAAATCCCCATAACTCTTTACACTAAGTTGGTAGAAATACAAAATATAGAGAACTTTTTTGTTCTCTATAAATTCTTTAAATAGTTGATTGCATCATCAATATGAGCAACTGCAATAATTTCTATTTTATAATTATTTTTTTCTTTTAACTTCATTGCTTCTTCATAATTTTCCCCAGCAGGAACAAAGAATATTTCGGCTTTTTTCTTCACTGCTCCTTTTAATTTATATTTCACTCCGCCAATACTTCCTACGGTTCCGTCTAATTCAATCGTTCCTGTTCCTACAATTTTTTTTCCTTTTGTTAAATCTTCTTGCGTCAACATATTATAAATAGAAAGGGCTGTCATAAGTCCTCCTGAAGGCCCAGACTCGCTTTTTTTAAAGTGAAATTCAATTTCTGGATTCGTTTCTACTTCACTAATTTGGGTCAGAATGATACCAACCATGATACGATCATTTGCTTCTTTTAAGGTGGCGCTTCTCTTCATTTCCTTTCCATCATAGAAAACCTTTAACTCAATGGTTTCTCCTTTCTGAAAGGTTTGTATCAATTTTGATAGTTGTTCTTTATTTTCTATCTTTGTTCCATTTACTTCTAAAATTTGATCACCCACTTTAAGGGTTGTAAAAGCACCTTCTAAAACATATCCAACATATACTTTTTCAGTTATGATTTCAACTTTTTTCCCTGCCTTTTGATATCCTACAATGACAGCATTTCCGACCGCTTCTTGTAACAATAACTGGTCTCGAAGCATTAAATCCTTCACTGTTTCGTTATCATATAACATATCTTCTTCTTTTAAAATGTCCCAATCAGGATGAAACCAGGCAATTAGTAAAGTAGGTATTGTCGCCTTTAATTCAGAAACATAAGCCAAATTGAAACTTCCTTTGCTTGTATAACTATCTTTTATTTCAATTCGATCAGATACATTCAATAAGCCTCCAGGAGTATCTATATAATATGGAAATTCAAACATTGTAATAAAGCTAATAACTACAACCAAAATAAGAAATTTCCACTCATTACTCAAAATTTGTTTCACTTTATCATACACTTTAGTAAACATCTGCCTCACCTCATTTAAAATTATATCACCAAAAGGAGAAAGTTATGAAAAAAACATGGTCTAGTATTATGATAATGAGTTTATTAATTTTTATCGGTGTTCAAATATTGACTGAACGGGTTGCAATTTTGGAATCTGTTACATTTTCATTTAATATATGGAAAAACAATATTTTCCCATCCCTTTTTCCCTTTTTCGTACTATCTGAAATTTTAATGAATTATGGATTTATTGAATTTTGTGGCGAATTATTAAAACCTATTATGGTACGCATTTTTAAAACGAGCAGTTCCTGTGCTTTTATTTTTGTTATGAGTATTATATCAGGGTTTCCTTCCAATGCCAAATATACAAAAGAGTTATTAGAACAAGGTCTAATTGATGAAAAGGAAGGAACTAAAATATTAATGTTTACTTGTTTTTCCAATCCATTATTCATACTAGGAACAGTTGCTATTTTATTTTTGAATAACAAAGATGTTGGATTGCTCATTTTACTTTGCCATTATGTGAGTAATATCATAATCGGAATACTCTTTCGAAATTTCTATCCAACAAAAGAGAAGAGCAGTTCTGTATCTTTGAAAAAGGCGATTTCTTCTATGCACCAGAAACGAATCAACAATCCTTCTAATTTTGGTCAAATCTTAACAAAAGCGCTTCAAAATAGTATCTCCACTCTACTGTTAATTTTGGGTACAGTAACTACTTTCTTAGTCATTACGACTATCATCGATAAAAATGTTCAGCTTAATCATTATAATCAAAGTATTTTGAACGGTTTTGTTGAAATGACACAAGGATTAAAATACGTCAGCATTTTAAATATTCCGTTAAAATTAAAAAGTATCCTAACTACTATGATACTTTCCTTTGGTGGACTTTCTGTCCATATGCAAGTAATCAGCATTATCAGTTCTACTAAAATCAAGTATTTTCCTTTTTTAGTAGCAAGAGTGATTCATGCATTGTTAGCTTCTGTTTTGGTATTTTTACTATTCGATTTTTGGATCATTCTATTATAGCCCCATACTAACCGTTCTACTATCATATTGATAAACCATATGAACTCCGAAGTTTCTTCCTGTCACTACTTTATTGGTAATGGGAATATCAATTAATAAAAGTGTATTATTTTTCCCACTAGATACTCCAGATACAGTGTTTTTGGTAATTGTAAAGTTACCTATTTTACTACCATCTTGGATAGAAATTTGATAGGCCCCATAAGAAACTATATTTTTACTTCTATCCACTTTTAATTCTTTGGATGTATTATCCCCAAAAGTAAGTGTATAACAATCATTACCACAGCTTGCAACTTTTGTTAATGTTTTTTCTTTAAAGTCTTGCCCAATCTGATGTTCTAAATTAGCCTGTCTAATTAACATTTCTGTTTTTAATCCTGATGATACATACAGTTCTTTTACAGTAATCACAATTTGAAATAGGAAAAACATAATCACAAGTGCAAGTGAAAAAGATGCAATTAATTCTACTAACGTAAACCCCTTTTGACTCTTCATGCTTATCCCTCCTTTATTGCAATCGTCGCAAACGTTCCATTTGCAAACTCCGCTATTAAACGGTAACCTGCACTAGTATTATCGTATTGAATCATAGAAATAAAAGCTTTCATTTCTTCAGACAAATGGTTATCCGTTTTTATAATTGATTTTAATGAATCTAAATTTTCTGATGCTACAATCACTTGCTTTACACTTAATGTATCCATTAAAGCCAAACAATAATTGTTCTCTGATAAAAATACTTCACTACAACCTGTAATATCTAAATATTGTTGTGAACTAGAAGTTACAACAGACTGAATCTTACTAATTCCATTTAACTTTAAATAATCACTGATGTTACTTAATGCATACAATTCCTCTGCATTATTATATTTAAAACTGGTGTTATAACTTCTATTTACTGTCCTAAATTGTGTATATAAAAATACTAATGTTGCAATTACAAAAGCTGCAACCACCAACGTTTCCGTCAACATAAACCCCTTATTATTTAATTTTTTCATAAACTCCTCCCATGGCACTTGAATTTATTCTAATAGTATTATATAATAGTTTCAGGATAAAAGCTAGTCCAAAAGAATAAAAGGGGATGAATTTTTAAATGTTAAAAAAATTTGATTTTGAGAAAATGCCTGTTGTTGAGGTTGTTAATGAAATTATGGTTGATGCTGCTAAAAGAGGGGCCAGCGATATTCATTTTGATCCTCATGCAGAATTTATGAAAATCAGAATTCGTATTGATGGTGCGTTAACAGATTATACAGAAGTTCCAAACGTGATTAAGAAAAATTTAGTTACGCGTATCAAAATTATTTCTGGAATGAATATTACAGAGTCTAGGCTTCCACAGGATGGAGCAATCAAAGCGACTTTGCAGGGAATTAATTTGGACCTTCGTGTTTCTTGTTTGCCAACAAGTGAGGGTGAAAAAATTGTTATTCGTATTCTAGACTACTCTATGAGTTTAAGTGGAATCGAAAATTTAGGGTTTAGTGAAGAAAATTATAAAAAGGTTTTAAAAATGATTAGCGTTCCAAATGGAATTATCCTAGTAACTGGTGCCACTGGTAGTGGTAAGTCAACTACAGTTTACTCTATTCTTCAAAAGTTAAATAATGAGGATACCAATATTGTTACGGTTGAAGACCCAATAGAAATGGATATTGAGGGTATTAATCAGGTTCAAACCAATTCTGAAATTGGATTAGATTTTGCGACTGCTTTGCGTTCTATTTTACGTCAAGACCCTAATGTTATCATGGTCGGAGAAATTCGTGATACAGAAACTGCTAAAATAGCGGTTCGTGCTTCTATTACTGGTCACATCGTATTGTCAACGATCCATACCAATAACTCTTTAAACACGATTGAACGTTTATTAGATATGGATGTTGAACGTTACTTATTATCAAGCGCTTTAGAAGGAATTATTTCTCAAAAGCTCGCTAGAAAGTTATGTTCAAAATGCCGTTCTAAAAGACCTACCAATCAATATGAAAAAGATTTATTTAGAAAAGTGTTAGGACATGAAGTAAATGAGGTTTATTCTGTAGAGGGTTGTCCAGAATGTGGAAATGGTTATAAAGGCAGAATTGCCATCCATGAAGTTTTGTTAATCAATCAAGAAATTAAAGATGCAATCAGTCAGGATATGAGAAAAGAAGATTTACGTCGATTGGTATATAATACAGATGTAATTACTTTACTTCAAGATGGGCTTGAAAAGGTTGAAAAAGGATTAACAACATTTGAAGAAATATTAAAATTAATTGAATTAGATGATGATGATAATCTAGCAGGTTCATTCGATTTAAAAACAGCTCTTGATTATACAGATTCAACACATCGTGCAAATTCACCAGACAGAATCAGTGGAACTAGACCTGTTCAGCCAAGAACAATCACACCACAGTCTAAGCCAATGGGAACAGTTTCAGGAAGGCCAGTCAGTCCAGTTCAAAGACCTGTTACAAGTCCAACTAGAACAAATGGTCCAATGCAAAGAACGGTTGTAAGTCCAACTAGAAGTACCACCCCATCTAGATCAGAACAACCTATCAATGCCACAAAAAGTATCGATGAAATTATGATGCAAACGGCTGATATTGATTTGGATTCGCTATAGGAGCAGAAAATGTGCTCCTTTCTGTTAAAAAACTTTCTGAGTAAGATGAAAAAAGGGCTTAACAACCCCATATTATTAGCTTAAGATATGATTAAAAACAATAGTCATATCTTTTTCTTACCTACGGACAGTTTTTGAAATCAATATAAAACGTGTTATAGATCCAGTTTGTTAAA
>CANPBV010000097.1 GCA_947572405.1 uncultured Mycoplasmatota bacterium
ACTTTTTCATAAAATTTATCAAAAAATGCTTGACTTATATATAGTTGTCTTTAATACTAAATAATATCTTTAATTCTCTTGTAATCACTTTTGCTTAAAAGCGAAGCTGTTCTTCCTACTCTATTTGAAGTAGCGTTTTTCTTTCCAGTATTATGTCTTGTTCCAGGATGTCCAATTTTTACAGTTCCTCCAGGTCTAACTTTACAAACCTTAGCAGTTCCTTTATGAGTTTTCATTTTTGGCATATAAATTCCTCCTATTTTTCTTTCTTTGGCATAAGTATCATAGTCATAAAACGACCATCCATTGTTGGCTTTTGTTCTATTACTGATATTTCATTTAAAGATTCTGCAAATCGAAGTAGCACTTCACGACCTAATTCTGGATGCGCCATTTCTCTTCCCTTAAAACGAATGCTGACTTTTATTTTATGTCCTTTTTCTAAATACTTTGAAGAATTACGAACTCGAGTATCAAAATCATGAACGTCGATGGATACAGAAAGACGATATTCTTTTATTTCTAAATTGTTTTCTCTTTGTTTCTTTAAATTTTCTTTATTCTTCTTTTTACTCTCATACTTAAATTTGTTATAATCCATAATTTTACAAACCTGTGGATTGGCGTTAGGACTCATAAGTACAAGATCAAAACCAGCATAATTGGCAAGTGTAAGAGCATCCTTAATTGATTTAATTCCAAGTTGTTCTCCATTTGGTCCAATAACCATTACTTCTTTTGCACGTATTTGCTCATTAATAAACAAATCTTTCTCTTTATTTGCGATAACTGACACCTCCAAAATATTATATTAATGCATTCAATGCATATTTCAATAAAAAAGTGAATACAAAGTATCCACTTAAAAAGACAATAATCTTGAACATTATTTTATTGTTCATTCATGGCCTTTTACCCAACACTATTTGCATTCGGGTGAGAAGTGGAAACTTCTTCTTTCCTTTTCATTTCTATTAGATATTACAATAAAATAATATGTTTGTCAACCTTTTTTAGAACATTTTATAAACAAACTGATAATATTTTTACACTTTTTCATTTTTAAATTTAGATAATAATAAAATTTTACTCATAACATCATCTAGGTATAATGAGTGCTCTATCAATCTTCTGCGATCCCAATATTCTAATTTAATATGATACATGATGCAATGTATTTATACCAGCAATAAAATCCCCTTCAAACATTGGATCGTGTTCTTCATCAAAATGTTTTTGATCAACTAAAATAAAAAGTATATGTTATAAACTTTTTTTTAATGACATATCATCTATATCTACTATAACGTATTTTCTTTATCAATTCTAAAATTTTTATTGGATAACACATTCCCCATTTTTATATTCTGTAACCTCAATTTTATTGCTTAATCTTGTTTTAATTGCACACCAGTCAGAATTGTAAATTGCAAATTCTACGCTACCATTTTGATAACGATGAATGATTCCACCTTTTAATGTTCGCTCATTAAAATCTGAAATTGAATTATCCGGAAACTGATAAGTAACATCTTCTGGCTCCCCTAACATTTTATCGCTTTTATAAAGTTCATTTACACTATCTAATAAAGAATTTGCCGTTTTTTCAAATTTTTTCATTCCATTTCCCTGTTGATAGTTGTAATAAAAATAGCCTACACCCCCTAATAAAATAAGTACGAAAATAAGTCCAACTAATTGACTATTTTTCTTTTTTTTAGCTTCATTTGCCATCTGTGTTTCATAATCCATTTATATCCCACTCCTTCTTTGGATCTTCACCATGAGCCTTTTCCCATTCTTCATGACATAATCTTGCATGCCTCACAGCTTCATTTCCTCTGTTATCTGTAATACTTGCACCTTCTGTCACAAAGAAAAAAGACATATCAAACTGCTCATTTAGCTTTTTCACTGCTAAACAAAATTCTCTTGCTTTTTTCTCATTCATATAGCATGCTCCTTATTATTAGTATACCACAGATATGAAATTCCGAAACATATTTTTAAAAAAAGAAAATACGATTTCTCGTATTATGCTCTTGAATCATATTTTCCATCTTTTGTTGATACAAGAATATGTTCTCCCTGTTCAATAAATAATGGAACTCTAACCATTAAACCGTTTTCCATATATGCATCTTTCATCGCATTGTTGGTTGTATTTCCTTTTACGGCTGGTTCTGTTTTTTCTACTTCATACTCAATTTTATCAGGTAAAATAAGTCCAATTAATTCTCCATTATAAAAACTAATGTCAACATTAATTCCTTCTTTTAAGAATTTAGAACTATCTCCTAATTGATCTTTTGAAAGTTCAATCTGCTCATAAGTTTGCATGTTCATAAAGTTATAAACATCGCCATTATTATATAGATATTGCATATTTTGCTTTTCGATCATAGCCTTTTCTAATTTAATACTGGTATTAAATGTTTTTTCGACTGTTGATCCTGTTCTTAAATTACGCAATTTTGCTTTTACAAATGCAGCACCTTTTCCTGGTTTTACGTGTAAAAATTCTAATACTTGATAAACATTATCTTCATAAATAAAAGTAATTCCATTTTTGATATCATTAATATTAAACATAAAAGTCCTCCTTTCTACTTACTGGTAGTTCTTTTATCATTTGATTTCTTTCTTCCAAGAGATTTTCCTTTTGATTTTTCTTCATTTGCTCCTCCAAAGGAAGGCATTGTTATTTGTGCTTCTATTAAAAAGCATTTTTCCCTTTTGTATCTCCTTATTTTTTCTCTTTATGAGTTGCCACTTTTCTACATTTTGGACAGAATTTATTTAATTCTAAACGATCTGTCGTATTTTTTTTATTTTTTTCGGTACGATAATTTTCTTCTTTACAAACAGTACACTGAAGAGTGACTCTTTCTCTAGCTTCTCCTTTTTTTGCCATACTATTTCCCTCCTTTTCGATAAGTTCATACCTATTATAACAAATTATTGATAAATTTCAAAGAACTTTTTCGAAACTTCATTCGATATCCTGCGGGTCACAGGATATTCATAATCAGAACTACTACTCTGATAATAACTATCAGGAGAAACTACAACAATTGTCATAACAGGATTATCATAGGGAGCATAGCCTGCGAATGTAGTGGTAATAGTTTCTGTATCCCCTATTCCATCTCCATTCGTATCTAAAATACTTTGACTCGTTCCTGTCTTTCCAGCAGGTTTTAAATTTAAATTCATACTAGTATATCCAGTACCATTCCTTTCCATTACCATTTTTAAGCCTTCTTTAACCCGATTTAAATACTGCTCTTCTGTATTTATTTTATTTAAAATAACAGGTTCAAATTCAAATATTTTTTCTTTTAAATTTTCTTTGGTCGGTGCATAAACCTCTTTTAATAAATGAGGTTGTAGCCTATTTCCACCATTCGCAATTGTAGAAATATACTGCGATAATTGAATTGGTGTATAGGTATCATATTGACCAATTGCGAAATCTAAAAGCAAACCCGATTGTGTATTATTTCCGATTAGTCCCACACTCTCTACTGGTAAATCGATTTCTGTTTTCACGCCCAAACCAAATTCACGAAAAACATTTCGATAAGTCGTAAAAGCCTCTGGATTTAAAGTTAGTGGCCCATCATAAATATAGTGACCTCCTCCTACCTTCATCGCTGTTCTAAATTGATAAGTATTGGACGAATACTTTAAAGCAAGTAAATCATCTATTCTACCAAAGCTTTTCCAAGAACATTTTAACGGAGTAGATGCAAGTTTAATACATTCATCTGTTCTTTTTTCTCCAATTTTTAAAGCCCCTGTATTATATCCAACTATATGAGAGGCTCCCTTAATGACTGAACCAACAACTACAGGAGAGGTTACAACTCCTGGGGTGTAATCATAAAATAAATATTCTCCATTTTTTTCTATAATTTGTTTTCCTGCCATCGCTAAGATTTCCCCTGTATTGGGATCTGTGATAACAACGAAAGATCGATTATAATATTTGGTATTTGGTGACTTTTTTGCAATTAATAATTGTTCCTCTAAAACGTTTTCTACCATTTTTTGAAGTTCGATATCAATGGTTAATACCAAATCATTTCCCCTGGTTCCCTCTTCAATCAATTTATATTCTCCATTAGATAATACTTGGTACTTATTTTTTTGGCCTTTTAAATAATCTTCATATTGGTATTCCAAATAACTAATACCTACCCTATCATTCAAAGAATAACCTTTTGATAAATAATCGTCTTTCAGTTCATACGGAATTCCACTTTCGGCTGTCGATACTGTGCCAAGAATTGCCCGAAAAGTTTTTTCATATGGATAAGTTCTCTCCCAGTCCAATCTAGTATTTACGCCTTTTAAAGAAAGTTGTGCGATTTTCGCATATTCAAAGTCCGTAACATCTTTATTTTTCAATACTTTTTCAGAATAAGAATATCCTTTGTTCATCAGAGTGTAAAAATAGGCAGCCTTTATATCCTTTTCTTCATATTGTTCTAGCTCCTCTTTTGTAATACGCTCTAATTGATATCTTTCAATATCTTGTTTTGTAATTTTTCGTTCTTCTAATGCTTTCCATTCATCTGTTGTAATTTTAGCTTTTGCTTTATCTAAATTGGATTTAATAAAAAATTTTTTTAATTCTTGTTCTTTTAAAGAAGAAGTATTTACTGTTAAAATTTCAGCAAGTTGATAGGCAAGCTCTATCTCTTCTTTGGCTGTTATTCCAGTTTCTTTCTTATAATATATTGTTTTGACTGGAACATTATCTACTAACAATTTATGATTTCTATCATAGATTCTTCCTCTGGGAGTGGAAGAACCTTGTGTAATTTTGGTATTTAATTGTTCCACTCTTTTCATATAGTATTGGTTTTTAAACACTTGTACATAACATAAATCTAATAATAAAGCGGT
>CANPBV010000098.1 GCA_947572405.1 uncultured Mycoplasmatota bacterium
TGTTATGACATCTGGATCTACTGGGGAATGTCTGGACATACTTTGGAAAAAAGACCAGAATATAAAATCATTGTTGCCGTTATGGAACAAGAGGAAAAAATATTATGGGATATTGCCCAAGGATAAAAGATGTTATTTTTTTACTACCAAAATTTTAGAGGGGGAAGATCTTCAGGTTGAAGAAACAAAATATGGGCTTGGATTTAATAAGATGGATCTATCGAAAAGTAAGGTGCTGGAGATATACAACAGGATGTTAGATTTTAGCCCCCAGTGGATGATTGTACAGCCGTCTATCATACTGCTCTTTACAAATGTGTTAAAGGCGCATAGTCTTCCACCGTTACCAGATTTAAAGTACATTGAACTTACTGGGGAACGGATTACTGGTGAGGCTAAATCTGCAATAGCAGACTTTTTTGGATGTAAGGTGGCGGATCAGTATGGGTGTTATGAGGCAAATAGTATCGCATATGAGTGCCCTTATGGTGGTTTGCATGTAATGACAGAAAACGTGTATGTTGAAACGGTAGGGGAAAATGAAGATGATATATGTATTACATCGTTACATAACAAGGCAATGCCTTTTATCCGTTACAAAATAGGGGATAAATGAAAAATAATCCACAATCACAATTGCCCATGTGGGAGCCGGGAACCGATGATCAGGCTGAATATGGCAAGAGAGAACGACTGGATTTACAACAGGGATGGAACAAAATGCCATAGCGACCTGTTTTGCAGTGTGATTGATAAAATCAACTTAGCTCTTCAACAGGCAGTGATTCAATATCAAATCATACAAAAGGATTACAATGAGTTCGACGTATATCTTGTTATAGATGAGGAAGAAGAAATGGATATGGTACAACGGTTATTTCTAGAGAATTATGAAAAATATCAAAAGAAAAGCAGATTTCATTTTTTCTTTGTCAATTGTTTATATCCGAGTGAAAAAACAGGTAAATTGGCGTGGTTCATTTCAAATGCGAAGGAGAAGAATATATGAAAATCAGGAACATTGCAAGAAAAATATGTGTTGTAATTACAGTGACAGCAGTGATGATGTACTATTCTGGATTTGGTATAAACACGGTATTGTGTAAGGAGACAGGGGCAAGTGCCAAGAAGCCCGTGGCAGATCAAGAATATATCGTAAGAACGAAATCAAAAGCCCCTTTGGATAAAATCAGAAAAAATTATTCAGAGAGCAACAAGATCAATGATAATAAGCGGGATTTTCTGGAAGAGAATAACATGATTTCTTTAGAACTATCCCAAACAGAGGTGAAAGAATTATCTGTAGATGATAACATAGAATTAATCGAGGAAGATGCCATTGTAGAAGGCAGTACCCAAAACAATAAAATTATATTAAATGAAAAGAAACCCCATAAAAAACAGGAAAAAGTGAATAAGAAAAACAGGTCTGATCATGAATGGAATGTACAGATGATAAACGCAGATAAAATCAAAAAAAATAAGTTAAAAAAGAAGATTAAAATAGCCCTTCTTGATTCAGGAGTAGATGCGGGAAATGACATATCACTGGCATATTCGATAAGTTTGGTTCCAGGGGAAGAAGAAATGACGAAGATGTTTATGGATGGAAGCGGACATGGTTCCAGTGTCGCAGGATTGATCGCCGCCGAAGACAATGGGGAGGGAATAACAGGAATCAACCCCAATGCGGAGATTTATTCTATTCGTGTTCTGGATGATGCAAACCAGGCCCCATTAAGTCGTGTTATCGAAGGAATTTATCTGGCGATAGAACAGAAAGTAAACATCATAAATATGAGTTTTGGATTAAATACATATTCCAAAGCTTTGGAAGAGGCAATTAGAGCTGCCGCTGAGGAAGGAATATTGATTGTGGCAGCTGCCGGAAACACAGGGGATAGAGGTGTTCAATATCCTGCGGCATACGAAGAAGTATTAGCTGTGGGTTCCGTGGATAAGCAGGGGGAGGTGGCAGAGCATAGTGCAAAGGGAGAAGAGATAGAGATTGTTGCGCCAGGGGAGTTAGTACGTACAACAGGATTTCTGGGAACAGAAATGGTTTCTTCTGGAACAAGCCTGGCAGCGCCGCAGGTAGCAGCAGTGGCTTCCTTAATCTGGGAAAGGGATCCAGGTGTACCAGCAGATTTTGTTAGAGACCTGTTAAAGGAAAGTGCAAATCTGTATGGAGAAGCTGAATCATATGGAAATGGATTAGTTGATGCAGAATACGCACTGGACCATTATGATGAGTTTAAAAGGAACATTAATTCAAGGGGAAAAAGTGAACAAGATTTGCGGATTGAAGAAAATAAAGAGAAAATTACTACCTTTGAAGATACTGGTTGCGTGCAGGGGTGCTGGTATCAAGATGATCATGAAGTAATGGTTCCATCAAATTATTTTAATGTTCGTTATGGAGCCAGATTTCCGGATACTAGTAGATATGGTGATTATGAACATAGAATCTTTGCACGTATGTCACTGAATCCATGGTGGCATGGATATTATGATACTAATTATATTAAAGCAGTACTATATGCAACTCGTATGGGTGATGCTATTTATACGCATGGGTTAGGGCAGGAAGGTAAGGCAGATACTCTTAAATATGGTTCTGCTAGTGAAATGCGATCTGATATCTCTAAAATAAATTGGAATACTGAATTAGGTAGAATAAATAAGACTTATGGTAAAAGTCAAAAAGATACGAAAGGATTTAGAAGAGCTTTTTTGTGGGGAATGGCAATACATTCTGCAACTGATATTTTTGCTCATAGTGTGTATGTTAATGGCAAACGAATAACTCATGAAAATGATGACGCCGATAAAGTAAAGTATATAGAAGAAAGATATAAGGATGCAAATGTAATTGCAAAACAGATGATGAATAAATATGTAGCAAAATATGAACTTGATGTTAATGATTTAATATTATCACATAATGTTACTGCATATAGAATAAGAAATTTGTATGTAAATGTATTGTCTGTATCTAATGGAGATGTTGCTTCCAGGGTGGCGAGTTATTCGTACACTTATAGTAGCTCATCAAAATAAAGGGGGGTTAAAATGAAATTAACATATAGAATAACAATATTTTTTGCAAATCTTTTGGTAATATTTTTTTGTACGTGCCAAAGTAGTTATGCAGAAGAAAAAAAAGTTAAAAACTTTAAATTTACTTATCAGGATCTTACTTCCAAAGAGGTCTGGGTAACGAAGATTGACATTTTGGGGGACAAAAATATTAGTCAATTAAAAATACCCTCTGAAATAAATGGAAAAAAGGTTGTTAAATTAGGCGCTAAAAATGATCCAGAGGATGATTTTGTTGAATCCCATAATATTTTTGGAATTTATAGATCGGAAGACGATGAGATAATTAGACCGAAGAAAACAATTAAAAAAGTAGCTAATATTAAACAAATTGTTATGCCATCTACTGTTACTGCGATAACTCCGAATTGTTTTCGTCTTGTGCAGGATGGAAAAACTATAAATATACCAAGAGGTCTAACAAAAAATATACTATATTTATGTGAAATTAAGTGGGGAAAGTTTACTATTTCATCCAAAAACAAAATGTACAAAGTCAGTAATAAATTTATTTTATCAAAAAATGGAAAGAAAGTATATGGTTTTGCAGGACCGGGAAACAAATTGGATATCCCAAATGGAGTTAAAACAATTGCGAAAGAGGCTTTTGTGGGAGCCCGAATAAAAAATATAAGCCTCCCTAAATCAGTTAACAAAATAGAAACTGGGGCATTTAATTACATCAAATCAGCACGGTTTAAAATTTCAAAAGAAAATATAAAGTATGGAACATCGAATAACTGTATTTACAGTAAAAAAAGCGGGAGGCTGGTAGTTGCTGCATCAATAAAAGATATTATTAGTATTCCAGATCAAGTAACTTGTTTAAAGGAAGGTACATCGTTTCCTGGAAAATCTATTAAGAAAATAATATTTCCTGTTTCTTTAAAGAAAATAGGAAAGTATTGGAATTCATCTTTGCTTTGTGAGAAAAATGTAGAACTTGTTTTTAAAGGAAAAAAACCACCTGAAATAGATGCAACTGCTTATCTTCCATTTTCCAAAGTTTATGTACCTAAAAATAAAAAATCAGGATATGAAAAAGCATTTAAGAGATTTGTTGATAATGGAGATATATTAATTCATGCATATTAGTATTTACTATTCTTTTTACAAATAATTGATGAAAGAAATAGGAGGCAGATATTATGAATTTAAAAAAGTTAGGTTTATTGGGTTTATTTTGCATGTGTATTTTATATTTGAATACCACCTGCGATGCTAAAACAGAAGAGGAATACTCAGAAATCATTGGAAATATTAAATTTACTTATCAGGAACTAACATCCAATGAGATCTGGGTGACAAAGATTGACATTATGGGGGTCAAAAATGTTAGTATACTAAAAATACCCCTTAAAATAAATGGAAAAAAAGTTGTAAAATTAGGCTCAAAATATGATCCAGAGGATGATTTTGTTGAAACACATAATATTTTTGGAATATATAGATCGGAAGACGATGAGATAATTAGGCCGAAGAAAATAATTAATAAAGTAGCTTATATTAAACAAATTATTTTGCCGTCCACTGTTACTGCGATAACTCCGAATTGTTTTCGTCTTGTGCAGGATGGAAAGTGCATAAATATACCAAGTAGATTTACAAAAAATATATCCTATTTATGTGAAATTAAGTGGAAAAAATTTTCAATTTCTTCTAAGAACAAAAAATATAAGGTTAAAAATGGAGTGCTCTTGTCAAAGGATGGTAAATTTGCATATGGTT
>CANPBV010000099.1 GCA_947572405.1 uncultured Mycoplasmatota bacterium
TGTATAGTGGACTTTCACCACCTAGTTATATGTCATGCCTGGCACACTAAAAAAAATTATTATTTTATCCATAATAATTTTTCTATAAAATATCTATTTTGTACATTTAAATCCTAAATTTTCATAGTATGATTTTACTCGATCAATATTCTGATTATACTGTAAATCTACAGATATTTGTTCTGTGTCATTCGTTTCTTTATTTACCTGATTCATATCTACAGCTGCATAATCAGTAATTAAATTATAAGTAAATGCATCTTTGGTCAAATCCGATTTCACTTTAAACCCTTTTAATTTTTGATATGCTTGCTCAGTAACATCGTAAAGGGATTTTCTAACAGCAAGTTCCTCTCTAGCAATATCATTGAGTGCTGTCATTATTAGCGTATAATCTTCTTTTTTTAATTGGCTATCTACATAGTAAATAATTGTTTTTATCTCCGTTTTATATTCGTCATCCTGAACGGTTTGTGCACAGGTCATAGTAAGTGTTTTCCCAGCTGTTGGATCTTTTGTTCCATTTGGATTTTTTACACCGTTAGTTGTTTTAGATCCGAAATGAAAACCATGATCTCTAAAATTTACCCAACCTTTATATAAATTGGGCATTAAGAAAATAAATGCGAATACAAATACAATAATCATAATTAGTATTCTTTTTTCAGAGTCTATTTTTTTCCAACTACTGATCATATTTTTAATTGGACTTTCTTTTTTCCCCATTTTATGCCTCCTTTGGTGGCTGACAAGTATATCCAGCTTCCGCTAAAAATGTAGTAATAATTTCTAAACTGTCATTTGCACGAATATCATTATAAAATTGAACTCTATTTTCATCTTCGAAATTGATATTTGAATAGTCTACTTTGGTGTAATCGGTTTTGATACTAAATACAGTTTTATCCCCAGATTTAGTTGAGGTTACCGTAATTCCCTTCAACTCATTTAATTGTTGAAGCCAAGTTTTATAAAATTCTATCAAAGACTTTACGTTATCTCCCCCCGTATCATTGATTGCCTTAATTGTTACAATTACTTCATCCGATTGAAGTCCTTCTTCTATATGATATTTTAAATTAAGATTATCTGTAATTTCAATGCCATTATCTTGAGTTGTTCTTCTACATGAATAAATGCGAAGTTTCTTGGTTGCTGGTCCAGTTGTTCCACCTGGATTTCCATTACTGGAATTATTATCCCCAGATTGGTCTGGATTATCATTATTGTTATTGCCATTATTGTTGTTATTGTTATCATTATTGTTGCCATCATTATTATTTCCTGGCTTTTCACTTGATGAGCTATTATTTTCATCATTATTTGGCTTATTATTTTCGTTTGTCTCATTTTGATTTGGCTGATTTGGTCCCTTATCAGATTTTTTATAAAATAAAATACAAGCTACTATGGCTATAATAACTACTATTATTATAGAAGCAAAAATAAGCATTTTCTTTTTTTTATTTTCCATTCATATCCTCCTTATTCTATTTATTAGTATACCAATTTTTCTTCTATTTGAAAAGAAAAATTCTAATTTTTTTTGGAAACGATAAAACGATACGTCGAAATATAAATTCTATTCCTCTACAAAGCTTGGATATCAAATTATGAAAAAACTTAAATAATGGATTTTTACTGATAACTCCTTTCAATTTTTTCTTTCTTACTGTAATTATTCTCCTAATTTGCCAACTAAAACGGCTACATCATCCACATTTGCTTATATCATTAATCTATTGGATTCCCATTTAAATCTGTAACTATATGGGCTTTCGTGTTTCTTTTTCCTAACACAATAACCACAGAACACTAAATGGGTTAGGCACACCAATTACAAATTCAAATAAATCGAATAATCCAAAAGATTTTTATACAATAGAAAAAGAAGATTTTGATCATTAATGCTTAAAATCTTCTTTTTCAGTTACTATCTATGTTTTCCACTAATATGATAGTTAACATAATTATTTCAATAATCACAAACTTTTTGATTTCTTTCATAATAACATTAATTAATAATAAAGTGATTTTGCCTTTCAATTTTTTGACGCTCACATTACTACCAGAAACCTTTAACAAAAATAAGTTTAATTTCTTTCTATTAGAATATACGGATTCTCTTTTGTTCCATCTCCACTTATAACCTCGATTCCTGGTTTTAAAATAACGACTGGTCTAACAAAAGGTCCTTCCAATGAAGCATGTATTTTAGCGCTTTTGGCATCTGGCAATTTTTTGGCCCAGACTAAGGCTTCTTCTCCTGCCACTGGGGTGATTGTCCATTCATTATAGATGGTATGTTTTAACCAATTAGATTCAAAGCACGGATTATCTGCCACCATTAAATGACTACTCTTTGAACATAAATGATAACTAGAGGCATATCCAAAATCTGTCATAGTCATCATACCCACATAATTAGAGGTTGTATATCCACCCGCGATTTCTGCCTTTTCAAATTCTCCTAAAAGGTCTGTACTACTTACTCCACCAAGTTTCCATCTATTATGGACTATCCACCCTTTTTGTGTTGAGGAATTGATCCATTCCCTATTATTATACACATTATTATGTAATAGAATATTTAAACTAGATGGCCTTGCCCAATTATTATTATTTGTATCATCATATATTTGTCCAGTGCCACCACCATAGTATACAGTACTAATTAACTTTAGATTTCCATCTATCTCTCCAATGATTCTCCACAATTGTTTTCCGCTACATGTTGTTGCATCTGTACCAAAGCATACATAATTATTTGGGTCTTCCCCTGCATACCTTTTGTTTCCACTGATATCTACCTTTATTAATCCATTCTTTCCTACTTTTTCATTTGTCATTATTTCTGACATCCCTTGTGGGCCCATTAATAAATATGGGTTTTCTTTTGTTCCATTTCCGCTTTTAATTCTAACATTGGTATCTAAAATAACGACTGGTTTCACATATGGACTAGTTCTATCTGCATACAAATCTGTTGCATATTTGCTAGGTAGCATAAGCCCCCATACCTTGGTGCTTGTTCCAGCAACAGGGGTTATTGTCCATAACTCATTTTGCTTGTGTAGTAACCAGTTATTTTCAAAACATGGGTTATCTTTAACAGGTAAATATGTCTCACTTGTACATAATTCGGCAGTCGAACCATAACGGAAATCTGTCATAGTCATCATACCTATATAATTGGAAGCTATATATCCACCCTCTTTTTCAGCCTGTTCAAAATCCCCAGCAGTAGACCAAGTTCCAACTCCACCAAGCTTCCATTTATTATGAAGTATCCATCCCTTTTGTGTTGGAGAAGATATCCATTCGCTGTTATTATATACATTATCATGCAATTGGGTATTCAAGCTAGACGGCTTAGCCCAGTTATTACTAGCCAATAAATCATATGGATTTCCGGTTCCATTGTCATACCATGTTGAGGAAATCAATTTTATATTTCCATCTACTACGCCTATTATTCTCCACAATTGTTTTCCACTACAAGTCGTTGCATCTGTACCAAAGCATACATAGTTGTTCGGATTAATTCCTGAATATCTGACATTTCCGCTTGTGTCTGTTTTAAAACATCCTTGTACACTCTTTCCCGCTATTAACTTTGTGCCCAAAGTACATCCTGGATTATAAGCCTCTGTTACTTGGAATGTTCTTGTTATATTGGCTGTTTCTCCATTTCCCCTCGTCACTGTACACTTTATGGCATGATTTCCTACTGATAAACTATTTGTATTTTCTATTACTTTATTTCCATCACTTAAATCTATACAATTGGTAGTGGTTCCACTATGAGTCATACTGCTTGCTATTGAATAATAATTTCCTGGCACCAAACTATTGGTTCCCACTTCTATTGTTGTACTTGTACTTGAGGCAACTATTTTCGGTTGCTCTACATCTATCTGGTATATTCCACTATTAATTGCACTACTATTTCCATATTGATCGGTTCCCTTTAATTTAATTTGATAGATTCCAGAACTATTTAACGGTATATTTGCTGTTCCATTTTTTCCACTAATGGTTCCATCCTTTACTCCCTGACTTACATTATCTTTAAATACTTCGTATGTAAAACTACTTAAATTGCTATTGTCTATTGCTGTTACCGTTATCGTTTGTGCTTTGGTCCATACATTACTTCCAGCATTACTAAAGTTTAATATTGGCCCATCTGCTTCTACTACTGTAAATGTTCTAACCCTTACTGTTTCATTTCCTGCTTTATCTGTTGCTGTATACGTAATGGTTTGATTTCCTACTACCGCACTTAATCCTCCTGTATAAGTTACGGTTGGAGCATTTCCACTATTATCCGTTGCTGTTACTCCTGTCATTAAATCATATCCTGTTACTTCTGTTACTTTTATTGTTACATCCTCAAATGTTATAACAGGTCCTGTTTGATCGATCCGATAAGTTTTACTTAGCTCATTTCTGTGTCCATGATCATCGGTTACTGTTACTTTAACTTTGATTTCTCCTGTTTGATTTAATACTATTATTTTACTTAATCCTCTTACTTTTATTGGATCTTCTTCATTGATTTGATATGTAAATCCTTCTACTTTGTTTGGTTTTACCCCTGATACATTGATTAATATCTCTTGTTCTTTTACATAATTTGCTTCTGGTTCTGTCATTGTAATCACTGGTGTCATATCTACAATTACAACAGTTCTTGTTACACTTACTGTCTTTTCATTAGAACTTGTTGTATAAATAACTTTGT
>CANPBV010000100.1 GCA_947572405.1 uncultured Mycoplasmatota bacterium
TGCCTTCTCCATATCTATTCCTACCTTCCTATTTTTTATTATATCAAAATATGCAGGAAATAGCGAGAGTATTTTTTTTATCCTCATTCTGTAACTATTTTGATACAAATATCCATTTTGCTCGATAAAATATTTAACAAAAAAAATAACATGAAATAAAAATGAAATTAATTCATCAAAAAATTGAAAAGTATTTACCTTTCTTCATAGATAGTTGCTTCGATTTATAAAATCCACAACACTTTATTTCATAAATCTTTTTTTACAACCTTTGGTCAATCAAAACCGTCAACGATGTCATGATAACTATAAAAAGTAATATGATTTGTAAAATGGTTATGGAAAGTAACTATATTATTAACATCCTTGCTTTGCACATAAACTCTCTTTCTATGAAGAAAATTAGTGTAAACTATAAATACTTATCAAACTAAAATGGTTAATTCATTAAATTTGAATTTATATTACAGCAAAAATCTCATTTCTGATTCATAATTTTTTTGATTTTTTTGTTAATATTTTATAATATATTAAAACAAAAAGATTAGAAATTTCTAACCTTCATAGATACCTAAATAGTATTTCTTTTTACCCTTACGAATAATTGCAACCTTATTTTCCACTAAATGTTCTTTTAAAATAGTGGCTTCTACATCTGTAAATTTCACATTATTAATTGTAATTGCCCCACTTGTCATCATTTCCCTTGCTTCTCTTTTACTAGAACAAATACCTTTTTCTACTAACAAATCAACCAATAATGGTGAACCTTTAAAAAGGAAACTTGGTACATCTTTAAAATTACGAATAATATCGTCTGCTTTTAGCGCAAAAATACCTTCACTAAATAAAGCTTCACTCATGCGAACGGCCTTGTCATATTCTTCTTTTCCGTGCAAAAAAGTAATAACTTCACGGGCCAATGCTTTATGTGCTTCTCTATATTCTGGATGTTCTAAATGTTTTTTTTCTAATTCCTCTATTTCAGAAACACTTAAAAATGTCAGCTTTTTCAAATATTCAATTACTTTACTATCTTCACTATTTAAAAAGAATTGATACATTTCATAACTAGTTGTTTTTTCTTTATCCAACCATATTGCATTTCCTTCACTTTTTCCAAACTTTGTTCCATCTGCTTTTGTAATTAATGGCATTGTTAACCCATAAACAGTATCTCCTGTTTTCTTACGAATCAATTCTACACCAGATGTGATATTTCCCCATTGATCAGAACCACCAATTTGTAAAATACAATGCTTATTTTCATGCAAATGCAAAAAATCGATTGACTGTAAAATCATATAAGAAAATTCAGTATAGGTAATACCAATATCCAATCGACTTTTTACAGTTTCTTTATTTAACATATAATTCACATTAAAAAATTTTCCATAATCTCTTAAATAATCAATAAAATTAATTTCTTTTAACCAATCATAATTATTGACAACTTCAAAGCCAAAAATTTTTTCTACTTGTTTTCTTAATTTCTGGTAATTATAATCTAACTCCTCTTTTGTAATCATTGGTCTTTCAGCACTTGGTTTTGGATCTCCAATTAGTCCAGTTCCTCCACCAACTAAAAGAATTGGATTATGACCTGCTTTTTTTAAACGAAACGCCATGGAAAATGTAGAATAGTGACCTATGTGTAAACTATCTCCTGTTGGATCCGTTCCGATGTAAAATGTTAATCCTCCTTCATTAATTTTTGGTTCTAATTCAGGATCTGTAATATTATCAATTAGGCCCCTCCATTGTAATTCTTCAAATAATGTCACTTTATCTCTCCTTCCATAATTTCTTTTGCGTGACTTGTTCCGATTCTAGAAACTCCATGTTCTATAAAATCCGCAGCTTCTTCATAATTTTTAATTCCACCACTTGCTTTTATTTCTAACACATCACTTTTATGTTTGTTTATTATTTCAACATCCTCCAAACTTGCCCCTCTTGTTCCAAATCCCGTTGAAGTTTTAATGAAATGAGCAAAAGTTTCGTTACAAATTTCAGTCATTTTTATTATTTCTTCCTCTGTTAAATAGCAAGTTTCAATGATTACTTTTAAAATATGGCCATCTATGCTATCTCGGACCTCTTCTATTTCGTTTTTCACATATTCATAATTTTTTTCTTTCAACGCTCCAATATTAATGACCATATCAATTTCATCTGCTCCAGCTTCTATGGCTGCGATTGCTTCATAAGATTTTACCATAGTTGTGCTAGCCCCTAATGGAAAACCAATTACTGCAGTGACTGAAACAGTGCTATCCTGTAATAACTCAGCTGCATATTCGACATAACATGGATTCACACAAACACTCGCAAAATGATATGCCTTGGCTTCTTCACATAACTTTTGAATATCTTCTTTCGTAGCATATGCATTTAGATTGGCACTATCAATATATGTATTCATAAAATTCCTCCTAACAAAAAAGTATCATGATATAAGGACGAATTATCGCGGTACCACCTTATTTCATAATACTTGATTATGCACTTTATTCTTTAACGCAGAAATACGTTTTCATTCCCTTTGTGTAATTTCTGATATCTTTTCTGGCTTATTTTCATCACCATAAGCTTTCTTATTTCTAAAAATATCCTACTTTCAAAGTTCAACACGAATTACTAATAATTTAGCACAATTCCATTTAATCGTCAATATTTTCTTCATGAATCTTTTCAATTATATGTTCTATTTTATTTCCATATTCAATAGATTCATCATAAATAAATTCTAATTCAGGAATATGACGAATTTCAATTCGATCAGCCAACATTTTTCGAATAAAACCACTCGCACTCTTCAATGCATCTAAAGTCTCTTCTTTTTTTCGATCATCTAATACTGTAAAATACACTTTCGCATAACTAAGATCATTGGTAACCTTTACATCAGTAACAGTTACAAATTTAATATCTTGATCCTTTACTTCAGTCGCTAAAATATAACTGATTTCTTTTACTAGTTGACTGCCAATTCGTTCAATTTTGATACTCATTTATTCCACCTCAAATTCATTATAACACGTATAATACTGATAGTAAATTGATGAAGTTGCAAATCATTCATTTATTAATATAATAATTTTCATTTATTTTGTAAAACAAGCGTGATATGGAGTAGATGGTATAAAGAACCTAATCGTAGGCAAGAAAGGATAATGCTTATGCATAGGTGTTTAACTATCGATGTGGATCAATCTAAAAGTATGGTTACTTTAGTTAGTTCTTGTAGTGGAATTTTAATCAAACCATACAAAATGAATCATTCTATTAACGGCTTTTCTGATTTACTTAATAGAATTAATAAACTTAAATCAGATAATGTTTCTGTAATAATGGATTCAACAAGTGTTTATGATAAGCCAATTGAAAGATTCTTTTTAGAACATGATTTTAAAATCAATTCTCTATTAAAATATGCATTATAAAAGAAAAATAGGGCTCCATCAATAAAATATCTTTCAAAATTATGTTTATCTGTCACATTATAATAATTATTGTTATATCTTAAATACTTTTCCGCTTCCAATTCAGGCATTATTTCAAATTTTATATATTTTTTTTGGGTATGGAATCATTTCTGATATTTTCATCATTGGTCTTAAATATATTCCAGTTTTACTTACATCATCCATTCTATCACTTTCTAACTATCATAATTATTATAACGCTTTACCTAACAATGTCATCAAAAAAATAAGAAGTAAATTCTTACCATCTTGCCATAAAATCAAAAATCATCTTTGCTATTAATGCAATGCAGATAATTAAAACGGCCACTAATAAAATAATGGTTCTTCTTTCTTTGGCTTTTTCATCTACCAGTTGTAAGTAATATTCTTCTTTGGCTTTTTCTAAAATTTCATTATTATGCTCATTAATATCTTTTACAAACTCTTCTAGAGAGGTTCTTTTGTCTTTTCCTAATACAATTTCTTGACTCTCTACTAGGTTAAAATTATCCTGAATTTCGGATAATTTATTAAAATAACGATAGCCTTTCACAGTAGTCATATCTTTCATAATTAGTTCTTGAATGAATTTTTTCATCAAAAAAGATTCAGCTTTTTCAATCCCTTTAATTTCAAATATGCCATTTTTTTCTATTACTTTTCCTAAATAAATTTTCACACTATCATTAGAATCACAATAAATCAAATAGTGATTTCGAGTTGCTTCGAACATAAAATAAGCAATTACATAAACTTGTTTTCCATTTAAAAAAATCATATGTTCCACACTTACCACTCCTATTTTGTTATTTTAAGTATAGCATGAACTAACAGAAAAGAAAAGCAAAAACTTGCTTTCTGCAAATATCTTACTTTATTCCATAGACTTTATAAGTAGATAAGGTTCTCTGTACGTTTCATTTGATATGATACCTTAGTATGATCCCTTACTTTTTTTAATCACACAAAATCTTTTTTGCTTATTTAAAAACAAGCTAACTTTTATATCAGCTTGTTTATTTTCTATTCATTATCTATTAAACATTATCCAGCAACTTCTTCGTTACTTTTTTTATGATTCAATACTCCAATGGGAACTTTCTACTAATAAACTAATATATAAGGATTACTTGCCGTTCCATTCCCTCCTGTTATTTTTACATCCGA
>CANPBV010000101.1 GCA_947572405.1 uncultured Mycoplasmatota bacterium
TTTTAACTCCTGATTCTTTTGAGTATTTAGATCCTACTAGCATTATTGGTTTGAAATTATTTGCTTATTGTAACAATGACCCAGTAATGTATAATAAAGGATCCATTTATCAATTTAGAAAATATATTAAAAAAATAGGAATAAAAGATTTATGTCTTTTATCATTTGATTATAAAAAGAATCATGCTAATCCTAATCGTGGAATTCCAGGTAGTGTAGGGAGAATATTTTATCCAGATGGTAGCCCAAAACAAGAACGAGAATACGGACCAGATGGTAAACCAATTGTGGACCACGACCATCATCACGGTGAGGCACCAGGATATGACCATGATCATGATTGGGATTGGGGAAAACAACCACCAAGGCAACCTGCAAGAGAACCAAGTAAAATCATTGCAGCTTTGGGTTTAATAGGTAGTGGATTAGCTTTAATATGGTTTGTAGGTAATGATTTTACTGGAGTTGGAGTTGCAGATGATGGCATGGTACCAGTAATGGCTGCTTCATTTATGACTTTTTTCACAATATTATTTGGTAAAGGAGATAATAACAGATGGTAGGCATGATTATTAAATTTGAAGATTTATCTGAGAATATATTAAAAAAATTTTTTGAAGATATTGATTATTCTAATATTGATTTTTTAGTAAAATATTGGGAATCATATGGTGATGATTTTGAAAATATGGAGTTTATATCATCATATGATTTTAAGGAAAAAGTTTTAAAATCTGAAAAATGTTTTCCTGAATTTTGTGAATTATTAGTTCGTGATTATAATAAGAAGGATGAGGAAGTTAATTACTATTCTGAGTTTTTAAATTCGGATTATTTTCTATCTATTTCAATTATTGATCGTCGAAATATTGAAATTTGCTTTAAGACAAATGAGATAGTTTCAAAGATATGTCAGAATATAATAAATATAAAACGCAAAGGAAAACGTATAATTGAACTTGATGAAATAGATTTAAATGCTAATTTATTATGTTGGAGACAAGAAAACGGTATATATTAAAACTTGCTTTTTAAAAATGAAGTGGTTTAAGGATTAACTGATGCTAAGATTCAATCAAAGTAAAAATTAGAAATTTATTTTAAAGTGGGTATCCCACTTTTAGGGTATCGAGAATGCATTTGTTGTATTCTCCTTATCCTACCACAAAGAAATGAAGTTTTGCAACAAAATCATTCTTAGCAACCTCCACATATGAACAAAATATTGATAAAATTTTAATAGTTTGTAGGGTCTTTAATTTTACATTACTCCTGTGAATTTTGTTGATCCTAGTGGTTGTTTTCCAATTTTAACTATTATTTTGTGTGGTTTAGCTACGATTGGAATGGGATTAACTATTGGAGGTGTAGCAAGTGAAAATACTATATTAACAGCTACGGGTCTAGGGCTTACAGGAGTTGCTTTTATTGGAGTAGGAGTATTGGCTTTAGTTGGCGCTTTTTCTACTGGTGCAATTGCGACAGGTGTTGTTGGAGGTATCACCACATTAGCAGGATTAGGGACTCTAGGGTTTATGAGTGCAGAAATCCAGGAAGTCACTGGAAGTGGCAATTGGATTATGGAATCAACTGGTATGAATGATAGGTTTTATAATGGTTTATTATTAGGAATTTCCTCAATTGCTACTTTAGGATCTATAGCTTCATTTGGAATGTTAGTGACTAACCCAATGACGGGTTTTACAAAGCATGGACTATCTCAAGCATTAGCAAGAAATGGGCACGGAGTTTCTAGAAAAGCAATATTAGATGCCGTTAGACATCCTATAAGTGTTATAAATCAAGGGTCAAGAGGAATTAAATATGTTGGTAAATTAGCCACAGTAATTTTAAATGGTGCAGGAAAAGTTATAACTACTTGGGCTACAACAAGTGTGGGATGGAGGAATATTTTTATACTATGTATTATTTTAGGTTTACTAAACAACAACAAAAAGTATTAATGGAAATTTTAAAAAGTGATGAAATAACTTTTAAGTTTTCATTTAGTTCTAATTATTTTATACTAGAAAATCAGTTGGATATACAAAACTGCTTTGATTACATTTTGGATTATTTTATTTGTAATGGATTACTTAAAAATGATGAGCCTAGTCGTTTTGGAGTTGAAATAGAAAATATTAATCAAATAATTAATCATCAGCTTGTTCTAAATAATAGTGAGAATGATTTTTCAAAGAAACAACCAACAAAATATTTGCAAGCGAGAGCATTATATTTTAATTGTAAAGGAAATATAGACAATTTAGATAATGAAAATAAAAAAAAATATAAAAAATTAAATATTCCTAGTTGGTTGGAAGAAAATTGGTCAATTTATATTAACAACAAAGAAATAGAACGAAAATTGAAAAATAATTAACATTTGATTATAAAAAGAATCATGCCAAACCTAATCTTGGAATTGTAGGTAGTGTAGGAAGAATATTTTGTCCAACTAATTTTGGACCACGACCATTATCATGGATGGATAAATGATGTAAGAATTAAAGATCATTGGACACTATGGGAATTAATTAGGTGGCTGTTTTAAGGAGGAATTATATGGTCAAACATGAGTTTATTGAGTTATTACTAATTAACGAAGAATTTGTTTTTAGTTATAATGGGATAGAATATGAAGTAATATGGGAATCTGGAACAAAAAGAAGTATTTATCTTTCCACGAACGAATTGCTTGAATCTTTTTCTAGCAATGAGGAATTATTAGAGAATGCAGTTATTCAAGGAAAAAAACTTAAAGATATTATAAATGATATAAAATGCTGATTTATATAGTATCTATGGTTTTAAATAAGCATCAATAATTTAAAAAGTTTTTAAATTTAACAGGAATAATATTTTCATTTTTCTAAATATGGGAGGATTAATATGACTTATACTAATGAGGAAAAGCGAGTTGCAAAAGATTTTATTGATTGTAAGATTCCAGATTATATTTATGATTATGATGAAGAATTCAATAAAAAGCATAATTTAAGTGTTGACACTATGGAATATTATGAAGCATTATTTGATTTTGCTCATTGTATTTTAGATAGTATTAATCTTGAATCTAATTTTTCAATAACTTTAAAGAATAAAGAATTTTATTTTTTGATTAAGCAACAAAATAAGAATTTTATCGAACAAAATTTTTGCGACAAAGCAAGTAAGTTGTTTGAAGTAATTAGAAAATATATAGAAATTTAAAATAAGAATTTTCTAGCAAAAAAAATAATATTTATTTTAAAGTGGTAGTAATGTAATTAAGCATTACCAAATGGACCTTAGACGATTTTAATACCAACTACAAATTACTGTGGTTGGTATTTTTTTGTGGCAGAACAAGAATAAAATTGGGTTTCCCAATTGTTTAAAATACAAAAGTGTGGCACTTTTCTTAACCTGCCGATTTTTTTGAAGATTTTGCAACAAATTATATTGCTATTATCTATTGAGAATTAAATTTCAAATAGATTAAAAAATAGAATTTTATAATGTTTTATGCTATAATTTTAATGATGAACTAGGAAAATACAAAATGAAAAATGATATTGTAATTTACATTAGCGAAGATGGTTTATTTAGTAAAATTAAATGTTAAAATGAATAATGAGATTGTATGGCTTACTTTAGACTAAACAGTAAACTTTTTTGAGCGAGATAAGTTTTGAATTTCTTGACTTATAAAGAATATCTTTACAGAAGGAGAACTGAATGTCTTAAATCGTATCCTTTCTGCATTAAATCAAATTTCAATGAAAATGGAAGATTGGGGTCAGAATTCAAATGACTTTTTTAAAATGACGAAAAAAGAAATTTTAGCTCAAAAAGGTACCAAATTCTTATGATGAAACTTAAAAAAGGCTCATGAGGAATATGAAACATTTTATGCATAAAATTTAACTAAAACAGAAAAAGATTACATTGAAGTTTTAAAACTATTAGTATTTTATAATTAAAGGAAGGAAAATGAAATATATGAGAAGATATATATATTCTAATTTGTTAAAAATAATTTTTTTTCCATTATTTTTATGTATTATTATAGTTTCATTTATTTATTTCATTTGTTTTTTAAGTTTGGATAAAATATTTAACTTACCAAGTTTATTAATTTTTATCTCTTGTTGTCTTTTATGGTTTATTCTTATCATTGGGATTATTATTTTAAATAAACGTTCAAAAAATTATTTGTTTGTTGAAAAAGATAAAATAATATATAAGGGAAAAACTATTTATAAAGATAGTTTAACTATGAAATACTTTAAATTTCATATATCTTTAATTGCTCCAAACTTAGTTATTCCTAAATTGCATATTAATGGAAATGGGCTATCTGTCATATGTTATCTTTCTAAAAAAGAGATTAAAAAATTAGAGAATTTTGGTTATGAAATTAGATGGATATAAAATTTTTACAAATATGAACAATCAATAAATTGACTTAACAAAGTAAGTGAAAACCTAAAAAACAAAGAAAAATGTAAAAAGAAGTAGAAAAAGAATACAAATAATTGCCAAAAAAGCCATAA
>CANPBV010000102.1 GCA_947572405.1 uncultured Mycoplasmatota bacterium
TATTATACCATTCCTTTCAAATTTTCGTGTCTATATATCTATACTAACACCAATTCTACCAACTTCAAAAATTTTAAAAATTATAGTTTTTGAAGTCTTTTGGCGTGGGATTCTTTTCCATATTAACTTTTTTTAGAAAAACTATTGACTTTTAATAGTTAGCCTTTCTTATTTTTGAATACGAAAAAACACAAGAGTTTTTCCCTTGTGTTTCTAGAATTTAATTATATAAAGATAAATTTTCTTCGCTACTTATTCCTAGCATATACTATTTTATCAGTACTATTGATATAGTCAATACCCAAAAGTATGTAGTTTTATTGGTAAAATAATTGGTAATTTTATGGTAGTTTCTCTTCCTATATCTACCACTACAATACCATATTATCATTTTAACCATGCAATGTCTAGTACATGAACTCTGCAAAATTTGTGCAAAAAAAGTGCAAAAAAGATGCAATTTCTTTCATCAGTTGTTAGATACAATACCATATTACATTTATTCCAATATAAAGTCTATACTATTTTTAGTACAAATTTCGTATAAAATTGGTCTACATTCAGTACAAAATTTATCTCCTAATTATTTAAAACATTAGGGAAAAAATAATAAATTGTAAGAATGGAATGATTTTTAAAGATTGTCATTTTTTATTTTAACGATTTGATATATTCTTCTAAATTACCAATTAAAATAGGTTTACCCAAATTTTCAACATAAACATTTGGTTCATAATTAAATGCAAGATAAGTAATACCATTTATAATAATTCTATGAGGTTCTACATAAGTAAGATTTGTATGTTCTATTGTTCTGATACTTCCATTGTGAATAGTAGGTGTAGTATTACAAAAACTACATATAAACTCTATTTTATGCTTTAAAGCACTATCAATTTCAATTTCTTGTTTAATAATATTAACCATTAAAGAATCTCCTCACTTATCTTTACACAACAAAAAATCAATTCCATTTCTAGAATTGATATTTATCTTAATGCTCTAAACTATAAAAGTTCGAGTTTCCTATCAATCTGGTGCTGGAAACAGGAATTGAACCCGCGACCTACTGATTACGAGACAGTTGCTCTACCTACTGAGCTATTCCAGCGCTTTTCCATCTAACATTATAGCAAAAATTAATATTTAATTCAATATAGGAACTGAAAATAAATGACTCTAATATATTATAATGATAGGAGGATTTATGAAAGTTTGTGTATATGCGATTTCAAAAAATGAAGAGAAATTTGTTGCTCGTTGGGTAAACTCAATGAAAGAGGCAGATGAAATCTTTGTATTAGATACAGGTTCCACTGATAATACTGTAGAGGAGTTAAAGAAATTTAATGTAAACGTAACCGTAAAAAAAATAGACCCATGGAGGTTTGATGTAGCTCGAAATGAGTCATTGAAATTGGTACCTGAAGATGCAGACATTTGCGTTTGTACCGATTTAGATGAAGTATTTGAAGAAGGATGGAGAAAAAAACTAGAAGCTGTATGGAATCAAAATACAACTAGAGCAAGATATAATTACAATTGGAGTTTTGATGAAAATGGAAAACCAGCAGTCAATTTTTACATTGAAAAAATGCATATAAGAAATGGGTATCAATGGACCCATCCTGTGCATGAAGTACTTACTTACGAAGGAGAAGAACATACTATAACAATTCCAAATATAACATTAAATCATTATCCAGATGCCAGTAAATCTAGAAGTAATTATTTACCACTATTAGAATTGTCTGTAAAAGAAGATCCAGAAGATGATAGAAATATGCATTATTTAGGAAGAGAATATATGTATTATAAAAAATGGAATGAAGCAATTGATACTCTAATAAAGCATTTAAATTTAAAACGAGCAACTTGGAAAGATGAAAGAGCAGCTTCTATGCGTTTTATCGCTCGTTCTTATATTGCACTAGAGCGTTTTGAAGAAGCTAGAATGTGGTTAGATAAAGCAATAGAAGAAGCTCCATATTTAAGGGATGCTTATATTGAAAGAGCACTATTAGAGTATCAATTAAAAAATTGGAAATTGATAGAAGAATATTGTAGGAAAGCTTTGGAAATTAAAACACATCAAAAAAGTTACATCAATGAACCTTTTAGTTGGAATCATACCGTTTATGACTTGTTATCTTTAAGTTATTATTATCAAGGAAACTATGAGAAGGCCTTAGAATGCATCAATCAAGCAATAGAGCTTTGCCCTAATGATGAACGATTATTAGACAATAAAAAATTGATAGAAACTCAAATATAATTTTGAGTTTTTTCTTGGAATAAGAAAACTTATATTGTATAATAAACTTAGAAAGTAGGGAACAAAATGGAGAAAGATTTTTGTGAAATCAATAAAAAAGGATGGAATGCGTTAGTGAAAAATGGAGAACCTTTTTCTAACACCTCTTTACCAGAATATGGTCCATTTATGGCAAATGAAGAAAAGTTAAAACTTTTTAAAAATATAGAAGGGAAAAAAGTACTAGAATTAGGGTGTGCTTCTGGGAAAAGCTTAGAATATTTAAAGAAAAAAGGAGCAGATGAAGTATGGGGATTAGATATTTCAGAAGAACAAATCAAAAATGCAGAAAGTTTAAATATAGAAAATTCTAGATTTGTTGTTTCTCCTATGGAAGAAAACCCAGGATTGCCATTAGAATATTTTGATTATGTATTGTCACTGTATAGTCTTGGATTTAGTTCTGACCCAATGCAAACTTTAAAATTGTCTAGTGAATACCTAAAATCAGGCGGTAAGTTAATACTATGTTGGATACATCCTTTCTTTAATTGCTTGAAGATAGAAGAAGATAAATTAGTGATTGCTCATAACTATAATGATGAAAGTAAACAGATTATTACCAAAGGACCAAGTAAAGTGGAATTAATGCAATATAATTTAAAAATATCAACAATTATGAATGGAATCGTCAATAATGGAATGGAAATAGAACAAGTAATTGAAGAAAATCCGCAAGAAAAAAATGGAATAGGAGACTATCAAAGTAACTATTGGGATGCTAGAAAATTAAAAGTAGCACCAACTACGTTAATTATAGTAGCACATAAAAAGTAATATGAAGAAAAAAGCAAGTAGTGTTGTTTTATATTCCATAGCTATAGCGCTATTGTTGATTTATATTGTACTTGATTTTTCTCCCGAATTTACATTATCTGAAGTTGGAAGATTGATACTCCTTTGTGGATGTGTTTTATTTCTTCATATGGGAGGAGTTCTATTATCTAAAAATATAGAAAGCAAAAGGCCATTGATAATCAATTTGTGGATTTTTATGTTTTTATATATCCTTTTATTTTTAACACTTACCTTGTTTGACCCTGCTTGGGGAAGAAATGGGGGAATCATTCCAAAATGGTCTACTGAATTATGGAATTATTATATCGATCATTCTTTCAATTTCATTCCTTTTAAAACAATACTTTGGTATATTAGTAACTTTGACAGTTTGCTTTCTACTAGAATCATATTCTTTAATTTAATTGGAAATTTTGTTTGTTTAATGCCACTTGCTTTCTTTTTACCGCTTCTTTTTCCAAAACAAAAAAATTGGAAAGTATTTTTGATTACAACTACTTTATTTGTGGTTATAATAGAACTCTTGCAATTATTCACTTTATCTGGAAGCTGTGATATTGATGATGTCATATTAAATGTATTAGGTGCATTTACACTATATCAAATATTAAAAATTCCAACCCTTCAAAGTGTAATTGGGAATATTTTTTTACTCAGAAAAAATAAAATCAATAAAAAATCGCTTTTTAAAATAGCTGCAATATTTATATTTATAATTCTCCTCTTATATTTTCTATTCCAATATCGAGAATTTCTCTATCATAAAAATTTAAAAAAATTAGAAAGCAATCATATTCAAATTATAGATGAATCTTCTACCTGTGCTGATGCATTAGAACCCTTTTATGAAGATGAATTATATATTTATAACTTTAGCTGTATGAAAAGCGATTCTGTTTATGTAAAGATAAATAATCAAAAATATTTGGTCAAAGAAATTCTAAAAAACAATCCAACGAAATATCCAATTACAATAGAAAGTTTAGAAAAAGCAGGACTAGAATTGATAAAAGAAAACAAATATGAAATGATTCAAATAGAAGAACGTGGAAATACGTATCAAATAATGATTGAAGAACCTAATTTATTAGAAATAAAAACGTTTCATTTAAAACATAATGAAAATAAAATTTCTTTGGAACTTCACTTTATTCCAAAGAAAGCAGGAAAAACAATAGTCAAAATAGAATTTTTGGATGAAAAACAAAATCAAATCATCAGTACCAAACGATATCAGTTGCTAATAAATGATGATTTAGAAGTATTATATGAAATGATAGAATGAGAAAGGCTAACTATTAAAAGTCAATAGTTTTTCTAAAAAAAGTTAATATGGAA
>CANPBV010000103.1 GCA_947572405.1 uncultured Mycoplasmatota bacterium
TAACAAAAGGTCTTCCTTTTTTGTACTCCATCCCCAAACCATTTTACACTATCCATAATATAGTGAATTTGACAAATTGTATTAGATGTGTTAATATATTTCTTCACAGACATGGAATTATATTTTTTTTAAAAGGAGGATTTTTTTTATGGAAAGTAGAGAAGTTTATATTGATCGTATATTAAAGCAATTGATAGAAAGTGGCAGTGATATTCATGGTTTGCAGGACTTAAGAAGACAAAGTTTAAAGCTTACAAAAAAAGATATTGGTTTATCAGATGTACTAGAAACAATTGCAGTGGAAATAAAAGAACAAACAGAGGAATTTTTGAATTCTAAAAATCAGTTTGGAACAAATTATGTTTCAGGAATCTCAGCTTGTATATATATGCCAAATTTTAATGGAAATGGTGAATACAAATTGAAATTAGTAGGGGGAAATACTGCTAGAGATAATGATGTACAGGTAGATGAAAATACCCTATTTGATGTTGCTAGCATTACAAAACTATATACATTACTATTATTATTTAAATTAGAAGAATTAGGATTGATTGATTTAAATGAAAAAGTAAAAGATATAAATCCAAATTTTCAAAACTTAGAAGATTTTACATTAAATGATTTGGTTAGATTACATGGAGAACTTAGAACGAATGGAAATATCGTACAAGCTAGTTCACAAGAAGAAGCATATGAAATGTTAAAATCATTGTATTTGTTGTCTAATTCTAGGGAAGAAAATAAATATACTGATTTTGGAGCAATTGTAATTGGGGATACAATAGAACAAGTAGTATCTAAAAAAATGGGCAAAGAAATGACATATGCAGAAATAATGGAAACCTATTTATTAAAACCACTAGGATTACATGAAACAGTTTTCAACCCAGAAACCTTAAATATCAGTGGAAATGGAAATGAATTAGGATTGGTTCATGATCCAAAGGCAAGGATCCTTGGAGGTGCAGTAGGACATGCGGGATTATTTATTTCAAGTGACGATTTAGCGAAACTATCCAGAGAACTTTATAGCGTAACTTATATTAATAGACAACATATAAGACGATTGGGAGAAATCACTTTTCCAAATTCAAATCAGAATAATAAGGGAAATTTAGGTATTTATGTAAAACATCCTTTAGGATATGCTAAAACTTTTACACCACCAGAATTTTCAACAGGAAGTTTTTCTCACCAGGGTTGGACAGGGGCAATCGCTACATTTGATCCAAATAACTTAATTCATAATAATATTCTTGTAAACGCTATATATCAAGATGACAATAAGGATAGAGTGAAATCGGATAAACCGACAGGATTCGGGGGAGCAATAGAGGAATATCAAAAAAAGATAACCTATAATATTATTCTTATGTATGTTGCAAAACAGTATTATAATAGGTATTGTAATCAAAAAGAAGATATAAATAATGTACATAAGGTAAAAAGCTTATAGGAAGACGACAATTCATATAAATAATTGAGGAACATAAGTAAAGTACACAAGCAAGGCTGAAAAAAATCAGCCTTTTTTGAGGGCATTAAGTATGAGAATATAAATTTCGAATAAAACCTTCTTTTTCAAAATAAAAGGAACCTATCAGCTCCTTTTTTTATTATTTATTTTTCTAAGTCTTTGATTGTATTTTTATAAATTTTTCCAATAGTAGAATCTTCTATTTTCAAATCATATTTTTTACGGATTTTAACCCATACTTTATTTTTTAAATTTGAATCAGCATTCATTTTTTCTAGAACTAATGCTTCTTTGACATCTTCTATTACATCTTCCATTTTAGGTCTTTCTTTTTGACTAACTCTCAAAATAATGTGATATCCATAAGTACTTTTTACTGGTTCAGCAGTATAATCACCATCTTTTAAGCTATTTGCTGCAGCCCAAAATTCACTAACTACTTTATCTTTTGTGAAGGTCAATTTTCCTCCTTCACTAGCACTTCCTTTATCATCAGAATTTTCTTTTGCTAAAGTCTCAAAATCTTCTCCAGCTTGAATTCTTTTGATTAAAGCTTCGGCCTCTTCTTTGGCCTTTTTTTCGGCAGCCGTTTTTTCTTCATCTGTAGCATTGTCAGCAACTTCTGGTGAAATTAAAATGTGTTTTGCTGTAATTTCACCAAATATTTCAGCTTCATAATATTTTTTTATTTCCTCTTCTGTTAATTCACCTGCAAGAAAATTTTCTACAATTTTGCCTTTTTTATATTCTAAAGCAACATATTCTTTATAAGTTTTTTCGTTTTCAAATCCTGCATTAATTAAAGCATCTTCAAAATTCATTCCACTTTGTTCATAGTTGGCTTTTAACGCCTTAACTTGACTATCTGCATAAGTTTCGGCTTCCTTACTATCTTTAATTTCTTTTTCTACGATAAACTTGTCGATTAAATCAACTAATATAGCTGTTCCATAATATTGTTTCATTTCTTGATATAATTCATCAGTTGTAAATTTTTTTCCGTCTATACTTGCAGCAACCTCTTCACCATTTTTAAGTTTAGGAACTTTTCCACACCCAGATACTGTGAGCATAGCTGCGCATAAACTGATCACTAATAATTTTTTTTTCATTTTTGTTTGCTCTCCCTCCAAATTTAATGGTTACTAGATCCATTACACATTAATAATCATATCAAAAAAAAATAAAAAATACAATAATTTCTAGAAAGTAATCACACAACTTTCATTTTTCCATAAAATATTGTGAATAGATAAAAAAAGGAGGAGTGACATATGTGTAATAATACAGGAGTAAGCGGAGCTGCTATCGTTTTAGTTTTATTCATACTTTTAATTATCATACTTGGAGCTTATATTTAATTTGTTAAAGGAGGTGTAATATATGGCATGTAACAATTCTTGCAATAATGTTGGTTCAACAAATTGCTGTAGTGGATCAAATGGATTTGTAATTATCATCGTACTTTATATTTTACTTGCAATTATACTAGGTTCATGTTTCTTTTAGAAAGAGGTTAACCTCTTTTCTTTTTGTATAAAAGATGTCTATCTATTAAAATTATATTGCTGGAATTTTAAATTTATACTATAATATAAGAAGAATAGGAGAGATCTAATATGAGAAAAAGAGGATTTACATTAACAGAAGTATTAGGTGTTATTGTTATTTTAGGACTTATCGCCCTTATTGTATTTCCGAATGTAAATAAATCAATTAAGAGTTCAAAACAAAAATTATATGATCAACAAATTGCGTTAATAGAAGAAAATGCACGAAAATGGGGAGTAGAACATACAGCAGAACTTCCAGATAGTGGTTCTTATTATCTGGAACTCAATGATTTAGTCTTAGGAGGATATGTATCACAGGCTGAATTAAAAGATCCCAGAAATGAAAAACCAATAAAAGGTTGTATTGTAATTAGTTATGATCCTGCTTATAACCAATATAAATATTTATATACAGAAGTTTCATGTGATGAACAAAAACCAGAGGAGTATCCGCTTTTAACGGAAAAGATTAATGAGTCTTTAGAGGTTACTGCAAATGATCCAGATCAAAATAAGAGATATGTGGGGAAAGATCCAAGTAATTATGTATCATTTAATGGAAAGTTATTTCGAATGATCGGAATATTTAATGGACGGGTAAAGATTATACAAAATGATTTCTATAGTACAGGTTTGAGATGGGATACAACTGGAGGGATAAATGGAAGCAATAACTGGGCAAGACCAGCAGATTTGAATACAGAGTTAAATAGTACCTATTGGAATAGTATCAGTGCGACATATCAAAATATGGTGGATCAAAGTCATGTATGGAACTTAGGGGGATGGAGCACACCAGATATAACCAGGGCCCAGATGTATCAGTATGAAAATGGGACAACAGTGTATGGAAGTAATCCAACCAGATGGACAGGAAAAGTAGCGTTAATGTATGTAAGTGATTATGCATATGCAAGTAATGGAGGAAGTACATGCGATAGTACTACTTTATATAATTGGAATGGAAGTCCAGCACAGGAAGAATGTGCACAGAAGAGCTGGCTATATAATAGTTCGGTTTATCAATGGACGCTTACTCCTCGTAGTGACTACTCGGACCTCGTGTTCGTTGTGACTTCGAGCGGGTTTGTTGGCGACTACTACGCGAACTGCGACAACTATGGTGTGCGCCCAGTCCTATATTTAAAATCTGATGTAAAAGTAACAGGTGGCAGTGGGACAAGCAATTCACCATATATATTATCCCAATGAATAGTAGATAGAGAGTTTTATGAGAAAGTAGGGTAATTTGCTTACCTACGGACAGTTTTGGATTAGACAAGTATTTATAAGGCTTTAATGGA
>CANPBV010000104.1 GCA_947572405.1 uncultured Mycoplasmatota bacterium
CCAAGAATTATCAATAAAATAATTCGAAAGGATCAAAAGTAATAAAGAAGTTCCAATATAATAAACTGGAATTCTCCATTTTATATTTTTTCTTAAATAGAAAAATCCAAATACACACAAAATGGGGCTCGTCTTTGAGACGAAATTTCCTATATTTCCTAGCCAAATATCCGCCATAGATAAATTTCGTAATTGATAACCTTCTATAAATTCAAGTAAAAGATTATTAACCGCTGTTGTTTCTAAATGACAAATTCGAAGCCAAACGGATAGTCCAATTGCACCTAATATGCCAATTAATACTGGCATTCCAAGTAAAATATTAGTATAGAAATATCGACCAATAAAGATTGTTAAAAAAATAACAATTACAAGTAACCAAATAGGTGTTCTGATTGGAAGTAGTAACCCTAATATCATTCCATCTATAATACACTCTTCTTTTTTATATAATTTTTTTGCAATAAAGTGTTCACCAATATAATATCCACCATAGCATAATAATACACAAGCCGAAATAAATAAGAGTGGCAAAAAAAGCTCCAATACCGAAATTTGGTTTTTTACAAAAGGAAGTATTCCCTCTCTTATAATCCGATATAGTATCATAACAAATAATACATTTATAAAAAGTCGAAAAGAATAATCTTCTTTACTATATTGATAAAATTGTTTTTCTTTTATATATTTCTTCATCCTATTTTCTCCTCACATCATATGATTAATAAATTAATTGAGAAATTTTATCAATCATTGCTATTCATATTTTTATAATTAACCTTTTAATATTGTACAGTTACCTTAAATAAAATATAGTCGAAAAATATCCAATTTTGCTTATTTCTATTGGCAAAGACTATGATGCTCTTTGTCAGTTAACTCCTGTTTACCCATTTTTACTATTTCATGCACTGGAATATTTGATGGACATACATAACTACATAATCCACATTCTGTACATCGTTCTAATTCAAATCTAGTTAAATTTTTCTTTTTTTGAATTGCATCCAAAATTAAAACGGGGTGTAAATTCATAGGACAAGTTTTAATACATTTGCCACATCTAATACAACTCTCCTGTTTTGTTTCCTTTGTTACTTTCCAGGCAGTATAAATAGGCATTTTAGCGGTAATAATAAAATCTTCTGGATCTACAACTTTTCCTTCTACCATTCCGCCTTGCAGTAGTAATACCTCTTTGGCTCTTTTAAACTGTAATGCTTCGATTGCCTCTTTTAAAGAAGTTCCAAGTCTTACTTCCATATAACAATTATTTTTCCACATGTTTCCAGTAAATTGAGCAGTGGTTGTTATTTGTGGTCTTTGATATTTTAAAGCCCTATAAATGGCAAGCATTGTACTAACATTAAATACAATAATTCCTTTTTCAGTTGGTGTTTTTTTAAAAATTACTTTTTTGACGGTTTTTACTAATTCTTTGGTATTGGAAAGTGCATAGTATTCATCCATTTCTATCATTTTAATTCTGCTATCCTTAATACATTCTTTCCATTTTTTTTTTTTTTTTTTTTTTTTTTTTTTAATTAAAAAAAAAACTTCTAAAAATTAAAAAACAAAAATAAAAAACTCTAAAAATACTATTTTTTTTTTTCTTTATTTTTTTAAAAAACACGACTCTAAATATAAATAAGCTTCTTGCTGTAAGGCATTGATAATTAATGTTTTATACACAATTGCTGTGGAAAGAATTTGGTAAGGTTCTGCTTCTCCCTTCATACTATTTACAACACCTAATTGAAATAACAATTCTTTTATTTCTTCTTTTGTATATGAGGTTAATGAATATTCTACCCGACTATGTTCTCTTACTCTATTTTTAAAGTCATTACGAATGACAATTCTATCTGCATTTATCTCTTCTACAATCCCACTAACCGACGCGAATATAGGAAAGTGTGTTCCCCTTTTTAAGGCAATTTTTTCTTCTTGATATACATAATCCCTTTTCTTTACGAAAGGAAGAAAATCCCCATGATCTTCCAAAGACACATAAATATAAGATGGTTTATCCAATAATGCAATTTTATTACTACATATAATATTTTCTTTTTCTTCTAATTTTATTTTTTTCATATGTTCTCCTTTTAGAAAAAGATGTAGTTTTTTACTACATCTTTTCTGTTTCCTTTATAATATAAATTGGCCTTTTTTTGGCCTCCAAATATGTTTTAGCAAGATATTGTCCAATAATTCCAGTACAAAATAATTGAACACCTCCTACTAAAAATATAATACAGGCTAAGCTTGGCCATCCGCTAACTGGGTCACCCCAAATTACTGTTTTTAAAATAATTGCAATAACCATAATAAAGGCAATAAAACAAAATAATATTCCTATAATAGCAGATAAAACTAGTGGTGCAGTGGAAAAGGCCGTCATTCCATCTAATGCATAAGAAAATAGTTTCCAAAAATTCCATTTGGTTGTTCCAGCTATCCTGTCCTGATTTTCATATTCAATCCATTTTGTATCAAAACCGACAAAGCTAAATAAACCTTTTGAGTAACGATTATATTCTTTCATAGAAAGAATTGCATCTACCATTTGTCTAGTCATTAATCTAAAATCTCTAGCCCCCGCTATCATTTCTGTTTTTGAAATTGCTCCAATAATTCGGTAATACCATTTTGTACAAAATTTGCGGAAAGGTGAATATCCATGTCTTGAAGTAGACTTTGTAGCAACACAATCATATCCCTCCTCTTTGATAAGGCGAAACATTTCTTCTAATAGATAGGGAGGATCTTGCAAATCAACATCCATAGTTGTAATATAATCTCCTGTAGCGTATTCAAGTCCCGCTAACATCGCTGCCTCCTTTCCAAAATTTCTAGAAAAAGAAATATATCTTATTTTTGTATCTTGCTTTGCCAATGTTCTAATTTCTTGTAGCGTTTTATCTTTAGAGCCATCATTTACAAAAATCACTTCAAAGGTAAGCTGTTTTTTCATTTTTTCAATAGTTTTTAATATTTCTTGATAAAATAATGGAATGACTTCTTCCTCATTATAACAAGGAACAACTACACTTATCTTTTCCACATTATCACTTCCTATTTTTTATTATAACAAACGATATATAAAAAAACAAGGAAAAGATAAATTCATTGAATTCAAATAATGAAAATAGGATCAATTAGGTTATCGAATTATTATAATATTATAAATAAAAAGGGATTGTTTTTGGAATAGAAAAACAGTATCAATTCCATTAAAAAAGAAATCGGTTTTAAATATAACCCATTCCCTAAGTTAACGATATTAAATTTTTTTGGTTTTCTTATATAAATTTATTCTTTCAACATTATTAACTTTTCTATTCGCATTTTGCGTTTTCATTTTCAATACTACAATTAAAGTTATTTACTCTAATTCCACCTTTAGCTACATCAGCAATTTTTCCATCAGATGTAATCGTAAAAGATGAGCCTGTCTCAGGCTGAGTCCCACTAAATTTTACTGTAAAATCTTTGCTTGTACCATCTTCAGTATAAGTTTGTTTGTTATTTCCAGTTTCATCATAGAAAACACAAGCAGTTCCATCACATTTTACAACTGCTGGTAATTTAACCTGTGCACTGTCTAGCAATGTTTCCATATAACTAGATTTTGCTGCTGAAATTACCCCATAAACTGTATCCTGTGCAGCTGACCTTCTAGCTTTTTCAATAATTTGAAGTACAATTGGTGTTGCTATTAATGCAATGATAGCCAAAATTACAATAACTGCCAAAAGTTCAATTAAAGTAAAACCTTTTTTATTGTTTCTCATTTTTTTCCCTCCTCTATCTTACATTTTTAGTATAACAAGAATTCTTATTTTAATCAACAAAATTCGTCATTTTTTTGCCAAAATTTGTTTTTTTGATAATTTATTGACAATTTTTTATCCTAATAAAAAATCTTTAATATATCTTATTTCCACAATATAAGCTGTTTCAAATATCAAAATAAAAGAATTTAAATTCTATAAGGGGAGGATAGAAAGTAAGTTCCATTCAACAAAAGTGGCCCTTTTTCTTGGAATTTTGCAATCATAATAGTTTTCACGCAAAAATGTCTAAGGAGAAATACTATTTAAAAGTTAATGGGAAGATTTTCCACCATGATTGAAAGTGTGCTACTCCTTTCACTTAACGGTTTCTTTTGTTCCATATTTTTCAACATATTTTCATCGTAAAGCACACTTTTTTTAATCGAGTAGAGAGAAATAACTAAATTATTTCGTCCCTCTCACACCACCACAG
>CANPBV010000105.1 GCA_947572405.1 uncultured Mycoplasmatota bacterium
AATTCGTATTCACTTTTAAAATTAAATCATCTGTTTTAAAAAAGTAATTATCTTGCATCTTTGTTTCCTCCATTAAACACTTCACTAAATTCATTCCCAAAAATATCTGTATATATAACCATTACTGTGTTAGAAGAATCTCCAAGTGTTACATGAATTTTTCCATTTTCATAGTGCAATTCATTCGCAAAATAGCTTTGTGTTAATTTAAAATTATTCCCATCATAATGATTATCTATAAATATAGAAGATAACGTATCAAAGTTTTTATATTCATTTCCATTTTCATCTTTGGTAATTTTACTATAAAATTTTGTAAGTTCCAATATATAGCAATTGTTTTCCACATATACGCTACTTTCTACTTCTGGCGGATCTATAAAATGAAATCCTATTGCCATATCAATGTTATTAACATTATTTATGGTTTTTGATTGTTTAAATTGTTGAAAAGGAAGTTTGTGCAGTTCCTTTATAATCTGATAAGGTATTTTTAAAAAATAATACCGAATGCCATTTATTTCATAATAGTCATTCAAAAAATCAACATTATTACTTGGGGCAACAATATACATCCTACCATTGATTTTATTATATAACGATCTATTAAGTGCTTCCAAATATTCTTCATCTACACTAGAATTATTATTTTCATTGAAGTTCCATATTTTCACATAATAGTTTCGCTTCATACCATCCATAGTGATTCCAGAAATTTTAGTTTCCGTTAATTCAAATTCAAATAGCTCTGATACAAAGTTTTTATAGTCATTCCACCCTAATTTTAAAGTTTTTTCTAAATCATAAAGACCCAATTGCAAAGTAGAAAATGTATGATAAGGACAATTATATTTTTTAGATGCATTTTCTAATGATTTAGAATTGGCAATATTTAATATTCTATTTTGAATGGTATAACAAGATAGTTTGCCAAGATCACATGCAATCCATTTTCTTCCAAGTTTCTCTGCTACAGCAATAGTTGTTCCTGATCCAGCAAAGAAATCCATTACTAAATCACCTGGATTCGTTGAAGATTCAATGATTACTTTTAATAGTTCTTCTGGTTTTTGCGTTGGATAATCAATATATTCATTGCTTAAATTGAAAACCCCTGATATATCCCACACATCATCTTGTTTGACAACACTTTTCCATATTCCACTTTCTTTTTTGCAGGTAGAACATTTGATTTGAGACAAACCTTTATTACTTTTCATAGAAGGAGTATAAGGCAAAACTCTTTCAGTAATTTTTTCATTAAATATATTTTTTTCGCCTTTTTTATAAACGAGTAATGTATCATGTTTATTGGCAAAGTAATTATTTGGTTTTCCACCCATAAAATAATGCCATATTATTTCGTTTCTGAAATTATTTTTTTCAAAAATTTCATCCATAATGACTTTAATGTAATGTGACATTTTGTTATCCAAATGTACATATATTGTTCCATCTGGCGCTAAAATCTCATAGGCTAATATTAATCTTCTTCTTAAAAATTCTATAAAAGTGGTTCCTTTTACTTTATCGCTATAGGATTTTGCACCATTTTTATTTTGAAATTCATCTTCAGTTGCAAATGGAGGATCTATATAAATTAGCTTTACTTTACCTTTGACTTTATCCTTGATTAGGCTGTCCTTATTTGCGTATATCGTCTTTAAAAATTGTAAATTATCACCAAAAACCAATAAATTTTCCCAATCTTTTGTGTCCGTTCCGATAAAGGTTTTATTTTTCTGAAGTGGTAACGCTGTGACCCCATCTTCATTTTTCAATACGTCCTCTTTTTTCATCTTACCATGGTATGAAAGTTCGTATTCTTTATTTATTGTAGGAAAAAGAAGTTCCTTATAATCCTCTGGTATCTGGTTTCCTGATTTTAATATATGTATTAATTCCTCTCTTAATCGTTCATTCATATTCTATACCTCCTAAACTATGAGCATTGAATCTTCAAAATGGAATTTTTATTCAATCCCTGCCTATTCTTAAAACATAGTCAAATTAAATGATTCATTTTTCATAAAACAATTACTATATCCTATTGAAGTCGTAATAACGGGGGTTCCTAATTTTTTCGTAATAATAGAATTTTATTTTATTGCGTTTGTATCCCCCCACTACAGATTTATTATATCATGCTAGAAACAACATTCGCAACCTAACTACAAAAAAACTCAAGAAAAATCTTGAGTTTTTTTACACCTAAAAGACAGTTATGAAAATAGTATCATAATTTCCACCAATCTGTATCCACGGCTTCTTTTTATTTTCCATCCAGAGAAGTGAGACTATTTAAAAATAATTATCAATTCAATTGTCCACAAACAAAAGATCCCTAAATCATTTCTAATAAATTAATACAAATATAAACTGAAGAGCAATACATATAAATGAAATAATCCCCAACCAAAAACCAGCAGTATTAAACCCATTTTTATTATTCATACGTTCAGCGATTGCCAAACAAAATCCTGGAACAGAGCACACTGTTTGAATGAAAATAAAGCCAACTGCAAATCCAATTCTTTGAATTCCTTCATAATCCATCAAAGATTCTTCTAAACTTTCGAAGGCTGCAAAACCCGAAATACAGAAAAATATTGCTACAATCCCCAAAACTAAACTGGCGATTCCCTTTCCTATTTTTGGAGATGATGATGAGTTTTTTTGATTATTTTTTTTCAAAAATACTCCACATTTCAAACATATATCTGCATTTTCTTCTACTTTATTTCCGCAATTTTCACAATACATATACAATCCTCCTATTTTCATTATAATGCATTTAAGTTCAAAAATCAACTCATATACTTTTAACCTTTTTTGGGATCTAAAAAATATACCACTTGTTTTACCAGTTCTTCTTCCTTGTAATAAGAAAATGTATCTTTCAAACATTCTACCATTGTTTCTACCTCTGCCAAAGCATGTCCTTTCATGAAAACTTCCAATAAATCTGGAACTTGCCAAAGCCAATGTAGCCATACATCTTCAAAGTAATCGACTTTTGAGTAAATCATTCTTGAAAAATTGTCTTTTGCATTTTTTTGCAATAAATTATAATCTCTAGCAGTATTTAAAATTTCATTTTGTTTTAATCTAATACTTTCATCTAGGATTTCAATTTTGGCTCTTTTGATTTGGGCCATTTTCTGAATTTTCGTCATTACATCTTCTAATTCAGATTTAGATAAAGCAAATAAATCCGCTATTTCCATTCCAAAGAAAGAAAGGATATCGTCGTTTCTATAAGTAGCTATGATACAACTTAAAAAGGTTTGTTCCATTTTTCTCCTTTTCTTGAGCGAAACATTTCTAAAGATTCTTAATGACTTTTTTTGTCGAAGAAGATATTTTATAGTTGCTTTTTCTTCTGGAAACTGCGATTCTACCCTTTTCATATGTGTTCTAATAAAAGTGTTTGGCAATCCTTCTTCAGATAGTCTATTTAAATAAAAGGAAATCCCTTCTATTTTTTCTGTTGAATAATCACTATAAAAATAACTCATTTCCTGTTCCAATTTAGCACTATAAGTAGCTAATCGTTTTTTTATATAATCAATTTCATGATAGCATAAAGGTCTTGTTTTTCCTGAATTTTCAAATACTTGATATGCTACTGGACTACACAATTCATTTGGAATTTCTAATTCTCTTTGCAAATCTCGTTTTTGTTGTTCATAATTTCCATTCCTCTTTTGAATTGTTATTAAGCTCATTATTGTCTGGTAGTCATCTATCTGTTTTAAACAAGAAAGTTCTGAATGCTGAATTAATGACGGAATTGGATGAAGATTCAATTTTTCCATTAAATAAGCTCTCACTTCCTCTAGTGATAATCCTAATTGTCCAATAGAACTTCTGATCTCTCTAAGTTGTTCTTTAGATAATTCATTTACAACTATATAAAATGGTAAATCTTTTATCTTCATTAAATATTGAATTCTATACTCTAGAAATTTAATTTCCAAATCCAAAATTTTTTTATCTTTATCTGTTTTTTCTTGTCTTGATTTATCCCTGATTTGTTCTACCTCTTGGATCAGTGACGAAATGCGGTCACTTACAAGAGAAAAGTATCTACTTTCCATATTATCCCCCTCTTTTTATTGGCCTCTATTATACATAAAATTTGAAAAAGTGCAAATTGGGCGTTTTTACGATAGTGTAAAATGGTTTGGGGATGGAGTACAAAAAAGGAAGACCTTTTGTTA
>CANPBV010000106.1 GCA_947572405.1 uncultured Mycoplasmatota bacterium
AGTATTACAATCACTGCTAATAGTTCTATTAAAGTGAACGCTTTATTTTTTGTCCGCCATTTATTTTTAGATATTGTTTTCATAATATACCGCCTTCTATAACAAGAATAAACTTTCCATTATTTTTAAAATCGTATTAAAATCAATTTTCGATAAAAATAATACTAATGCTCCAGCGCTTAAAAATGGGCCAAACGGAATTTCGTGATTACTTTTTTTGGCTACAATGACCAAAGAAATTGGAAGTCCAATAATAGAACCTATAAAAATAGAAATGATTGATAAAGGATAACCTAATACTAGTCCAAAAACAAACATGAGTTTAATATCTCCTCCACCCATAGATTCTTTCTTGAACATAAAGTCCCCGACTTTTTTTATTCCCCACATCGTAAAAAAAGCCAAGATTCCCTCCAATAAATACCATCCTGTTGAACTCAAACCATCCTTTATCAAAAATTCTATTGTAAGAGCAATGCTAAAGAATATCAACACTTCATCCGAAATAATCATATACTCATAATCACTTAGTACAATAATACATAGCATTGAAATAAAAGTAAGCGCAATAGCCAACTCTAAGGATAATCCAAATATGAGATAGGCAAGAGCAAATAACAATCCGCAACTAAATTCAAAGATTGGATAAAACCAGGAAATTTTTTGGTGACAACTCACACATTTTCTGCCCTGTATAAAAAAAGAGAATATAGGAATAAGTTCTAATGGTCCTAATCTATGATTACAATTTGGGCAATGGGAAGGAGGATATAAAATTGATTCTCCTTTTGGTAACCGATACCCGACAACATTATAGAAGGATCCAAAAATGGTTCCAAATATAAAGAATGTAATTGCATAGTATAATTCCATATTTTTTACTCCTCTACTCTCTTTTTACTGACTGATTCCTTGAATTGAAGAATACATATTAAACATTGGAATAACAACTGCTAATACGATAAATCCTACAACCACTGTTAATGAAATAATTAATACAGGTTCTAAGAAAGCTTTAATTCTAGTAACTGCATTGGCATGTAAATCTTGATAATAGCTGGATACTTTTGCCATCATTTCTGCTAACTGTCCTGTTTTTTCACCGGTAACAATCATTTCATAAGCTGGAAGTGGAAAAGCCCAATGGTCTTTAAATGCCTCTGATATTTTTTCTCCCTTTGCTAAGTTGGTGATTGTATCTAAAATTAACATTTTATAAACTTCATTATTCGTGATTTTATTTAATACTTCCATACTATCTGTGATAAATACATTATGTGCTAACAAGGAACTAAATGTTTTGGTAAACATTGTAACCTCATTATATATGATAACATTACCAAATACTGGCATGTGCATAATTAACCATTGAATTATAGTACGTATTACTTTTACGTTTTGATATAAATATCTCATTACGATAATGAAAATAATTAAACCGATTAAAATCCATACAAAATATGCTTGTAAAAAGTCACTTACACTAAGTACAATTCTAGTAAATTGAGGGATGGCAGCTTCATCCATCGTTTTATATATTTCTACAAATTTTGGTACAACATATAACAAAATAAATGTTACAACGGCCACTGCTACGACAAATACGATAGTTGGATACATCATAGCACTAATCATTTGTTTTTTTGTTTTTTCAGTTTCCGTATAATAATCTGCCATGTCATCCAAAGCCTCTGGAAGTTCTCCAGTCATTTCAGAGGCTTTCACCATGTTAATAAGTAATCGTGGAAAAGCATTTCCTTGTTTTTCTAAAGCTGATGAAAAACTTTCCCCCATTGTCAGGTTATAAATCATTGCTCTAAAAATACGTTGATATGTTTTGTTTTTAAACTGTTTGGTCAATATTTTAAGTGAATCGACTAATGGAATACCAGCCTTAATATAAGTAGAAAGTTGGGTTAAGAAGAAAATCAAATCTTTGATTTTCATCTTGCCAGTATTTCCTCCTGCATTACTATGCAATAATTGGATTAGCTTATTTGTTTTGATACTATAAACTTCGAATCCTTCACTTAGCAAAAATGAATGTACTTCTACTTTAGAATACGCTTCGAAATATCCTTTTACTATTTTTCCTTCTGCGTTTTTTCCTTCATATTGATACATCAATTTCTTATCAGATTTTTTTGCATCTTCACCTTCAAAGTTGATCAGTAAGGCTTGACGGTTAATATCCTTTTTATTTTTCGCATTTTTTACGAATGTTGTATTATTCCAACGTTTTTTAATCCCTTCAAATAGGTGTTTTGGAAAACGTCCAATATGAAGTAAACCATCATTTAATTTATCTCCAAAACTTTTCTTTTCTCGTTTCACGTTTTCATTCACATAAGATTCATTTTCACGTTTCTTTCTCTTTTTACGTTCTTCTGCAATACGAACTTTTTCCTCTTTCTCTTTTGCAATTCGTAATTGTTTTTCCTCTAGTGCCTTAGCCTTTTTTAATTTTTTTGCATCTGCTTTTATTTTTTGAGAAGAAACAGATGCTCCAGCATGATTCGTGGTTTCCCCAACTTTTGTTTTTGGCTTTCTCAATATTAAAATTGGGAAGAAAATTAATTTTACAATTCTATACACTCCATACGATAAATATAAAACTATTTTTCCTACAATATTTACTACAAACCTTACAATTTTATAAACTACATAGGATGGATACATTACAACTAATCCGACAGTATTTACGATAATTGAAATACAAAACCACATAGTAAAAAAGAAGCCTAACGAAAACCATTTCACTAAATGAACAGGAGTCATCACTATCTGTTTTAATATCTTCATAACAAAAGAACACCTTCCAATCTCCTCTACTCTTTTATACTAAAAAGATTATACCACATATTTTGATTTTGTAAAACTTTTTTTGACAAATTCATATAATAACTTAGAAAGGAGTACTAGCATGAATTACTATAACCCTTATTTTCTCTATCCTTACACTACACTTTCTAATCCTACAACAAGTTTATTAGGAAGCGGTATAGGAAAAAGTTTCAGTTTTTCTAGTCTCCTAAATGGAGCACAACGAACTTTAAATTTTGTAAATCAAGCAATTCCAGTAGTAAAACAAGTATCACCAATGATGAAAAACGCAAAAACAATGTTTCGAGTAATGAATGAATTTAAAAAAGTGGATACCAAGGATACAAAAACGCAAATAAGAAAATCGACTCGTTCTAATAATCCTGAAACAAATTATGCAAAAGAATCGATTGAGTCTACAACATCTGGTCCAACCTTTTTTGCTTAAAGACTGTTAACAATTAACGGTCTTTTCATTAGTATTTCCATAAATAAATTTTATATAATATAGAAATTGGAAAAGGAATGTTGAAAGTTCTAGACTTTATCATTCCTTTTTTCACAACTTCATTTTTCTTTTTGCGTGCAATAATTTTCTCTTTTTTCTTTTCCAATTTTAATTATATCAATAAGAGGGCTTAAATCACACCAATTTTATACATTGTTGGACGTATGTTTTATCCATTAAAGCCTTATAAATACTTGTCTAATCCAAAACTATCCGTAGGTAAGTCTTTGACGACTCCTACCCGCTTAGTGTATATGGCGCACTTGTCGTTCCATTCCCCCCTGTTATTTTTACTTCGGATTTTAGATATAAGACTGGGCGCACACAATTGCTGTAGTTCGCGTAGTAGTTGCGGACATACCCGCTCGTATACACAACGAACACGCGGCTCGAGTAGCTACGAGGAGTGAGTGTCCATTGACCATAGGATGAATGATATAACCAACTCTTCTCTGCACATTCCGCTTTTGCTGAACTTCCATTCCAATTATATAAAGTAGTACTATCGCATATACTTCCTCCATTACTTGCATATGCATAATCACTTGGATACATGAGCGCTACTTTTCCTGTCCATTTTGTTGGATTACTTCCATACACTGTCGTCCCATTCTCATACTGATACATCTGGGCCCTAGTTATATCTGGTGTATTCCATCCCCCTAGGTTCCATACATGACTTTGATCCACCATGTTTTGATATGTCACACTGATACTATTCCAATATGTACTATTTAATTCACTCTGTAAGCTGGCTGTACTCCAATTATTTATATTATTACTATCCCATGCCTTACCTGTACTATAGAAGTCACTTTGTATGATCTTCATCTGTCCATTAAATAC
>CANPBV010000107.1 GCA_947572405.1 uncultured Mycoplasmatota bacterium
AAAAAGGCACCCATAGGGTGCGCATAACAAAATTTATTTTGTTATTTTTTTATTTCATTTTTTTCAATACGATAAAAATTTATGAAAAATAAAAAATTAGAAGTGTTCAAAAAATAATGAAATTAGTAAAGAGCCTGTGGATAAAAATAGCTCTTTTTATTTGAATTTTTCATTTGCATATGCTGGTATTTAAACTATTTTTCTTGTATAATGAAACTAGGTGATAAAATGGCAAAAATAATATTAGTGGATGGAAATAATCTTTTATTTAGGAGTTATTATGCAACAGCATATACAGGAAACTTTATGAAAAATAGCAAAGATTTTCCGACAAATGCCTTATTTGGATTTACAAACATGATGAATAAAATCATTTTAGAAGAAAAACCAACTCATATCATGGTTGCTTTTGATAAGGGGAAAACCTTTAGACACGAAAAATATACGGATTACAAGGGTGGGAGAATTGAAACTCCAAACGAATTAAAAATGCAATTTCCAGTAGCAAAACAATTGCTAGTGGAAATGGGAATTACATCTTTTGAAATTGACAATTATGAAGCGGATGATATTATTGGTACCTTTGCCCGATATTGTGATGAATCTCCAGAGTGGATTGGAACCATTATTAGTAGTGACAGAGACTTGCTTCAATTAATTAGTCATGATGTAGATATGAAGCTATTAAAACAAAAAGACTATATTCGTTATAATTATGAAACATTTAAAAGCGATTATGGAATTATTCCAGAACGGATGGTAGATTTAAAGTCTTTAATGGGGGATAGCTCTGATAATATTCCTGGAGTAAAAGGAATTGGAGAGAAAACAGCCTTAAAATTACTACAAGAATATGATACGTTAGATGGCATTTATAAAAATCTTGATAAAATTGGAGTCAAAACAGCACTCAAATTAGAGGAAGAAAAAGAAAAAGCTTACATGAGTTATGATTTGGCGACTATTTATAAAGAAGTTCCAATTCCATTCAATCCAGAAGAACTCATTTATAGAGGGAATCAGAAAGGTTTAAATGATTTATATGAAGAATTAGAATTTTATTCTTTTATAAAGAAAAATAAAAAAGAAGAATTAGATAAGAAATCATTAGATATTGAAATTTTAACAGAATTAGAAAATGTGAATCTGGATGGAGATGTAGCCGTTTATTTAGAACTTTTTGGAACGAATTATCACACTGCAGAACCACTAGGATTAGGAGTTTATCATAAAGATAGAGCTTTTTATATTTCAATCGATACATTAAAAAAATATCCTGAATTTTTAAAGAATAATCCAAAATATACATATGATTTTAAAAAGAATATTGTATCTTTAAAACATATTGGAATTAATTTTGAAAATTGCATTTTTGATACGATGATTGCAGCATACTTACTTGAATATAATGTAAAAGAGGATATTGCATATTTGGCCAATCAATTTGATTATGATATTTTCTTCTACGAGTCTATTTTTGGAAAAAATAAAAAACAGGAGAAACCAAATGAAGAAATTATTGCATATCATGCAGTTATGAAAGCAAAATTTATTTATGAGACAAAAGAATTATTTCAAGATAAATTAGAAAAAGAAGAAATGTGTTCCTTATATTATGATATTGAATTACCACTTTCTATTGTACTTGCAGATATGGAATATACAGGTGTGCATGTAAGCAAAGAAACCATAGAAGAAATGGGAAAAGAAATAAAAACCAAAATTGATTTATTACAGGAAGAAATTTATAAGCAAGCAGGATGTGAATTCAATATTTCGTCTCCGCAACAATTGGGAGAAGTTTTATTTGAAGCTCTGCAATTGCCACATGGTAAAAAGGGGAAAAAAGGATATTCAACTGCTGTTGATGTTTTAAAGAAACTTCAAGGAACGCACCCAATTATTGATGCAATCATGGAATTTAGAACATTAACAAAACTATATACAACTTATGTAGAAGGACTTAAAAATTCAATTATGGAAGATTCCAAAATCCATACAATTTATATGCAGGCAACAACTAGAACAGGAAGATTATCTTCCATAGAACCAAATCTTCAAAATATTCCAGCAAGAAATGAATATGGAAGAATTATTAGAAAAGCTTTTGTTCCGAGTCTTAATTCAGTTATTTTAAGTAGTGATTATTCACAAATAGAATTAAGAATGTTAGCTCATATCGCAGATGTAGAATCTTTAAAAAAAGCGTTTCATGAGAATATTGATATTCATACCAAAACAGCCAGCGATTTATTTAAAATTCCACTAGAAGAAGTGACAAAATTGCAAAGACGAATGGCTAAGGCTGTCAATTTTGGAATTATTTATGGAATTAGTAGTTATGGATTGTCTGAAAATTTAAGCATTCCTCCCAAGGAGGCCAAAGAATTTATAGACAATTATCTACTTACTTATCCTGGTATTAAAGATTATATGGATAAAATCGTAGATCAAGCATATCAAGATGGATATGTAAAAACATTACTGGGAAGAAAGAGATTACTACCTGAACTCCAAAATCCAAATTATATGATACGGGGGAGTGGAGAAAGAATGGCTTTAAATACACCGATTCAAGGAACTAGTGCAGACTTAATTAAGAAAGCAATGGTTGATATATATAAAGAATTTGAAAAACAAAATATTAAAAGTAAAATGATCTTGCAGGTACATGACGAACTTGTATTTGATTGCTTATTAGAAGAAAAAGAACAAGTAATTTCCATTGTATCGAAGAAGATGGATCAAGTTTATCCTTTATCAATTCCATTAGAAGTAGATATTGAATATGGGGACAACTGGTATGAAGCCAAATAAGGTTGACTTATTCTTAGAACTATTTTATAATGAAGAACATATATTAAAGTACTATTTTAATAGTATTTTTTCATGAGGTGAAATAAATGGATAAAGTAACAAAAGTAATGGGAGTGAGTATTGCGACAAATATTTTTCTTTCCTTTGTAAAGATCATAACTGGACTAGTCGGAAGAAGTAGTGCATTAATTGCAGATGGAATTCATTCTTTTAGTGATTTATCAACAGACTTTATTGCAATTATAGGAAACTATTTATCTCGAAAACCAGCAGATGAAAAGCACCCTTATGGGCATGGAAAGATAGAATATATTACCAGTATCATTATTAGTTTGGTGATATTATTTCTAGGGGGATCTATTATTTATAATTCAATTCAAAAAGACATTGCAATTCCAAGTCTTTTAGTAGCACTAATCAGCTTTTTAACGATCGTTTTAAAATTTCTATTATCTAGATATCTTATTAAAAAAGGAAAAGAATATCAAAACAATATTTTACTTGCAAGTGGATATGAAAGTAGTACAGATGTCATTAGTTCAGTTGTCGTATTTATATCAGTTTTATTAATGCAATTATCGAATGTATTTGAACTTTTTAAATACGCTGACATGGTAGCTAGCATTGTTGTAGGATTATTAATTCTTAAAATAGGTTATCATATTTTAAGTGACAATATGAGTATTATGCTAGAAGAAAAGGAAACCAATTCTGAATATTTAGATCATTTAAAAAAAATTATGTTAGAAAAAAAAGATATTCATCAAGTAGATGACTTATTGGTTTTAAAATATGGTTCTTATTATAAATTGGTAGCTGAAGTCAGTGTAGATCCCAATTTATCCATTATGAAAGCACACCAATATATTCATGAAGCAGAAAATCGTCTTAGAATATTTGATCCTAGAATTCTTTATGTAACAATACATATTAATCCAGATCAAAACTATAAATTAGTAAAAGCAACAGAAAGCGATTTTGAACAAATTAATCAATATCGATTACAAACAATTATTACAGAAGGAAACCCTGATATAAAAGAGCAAAAAAGGGTTGAAAAATATATAAAAGAAACTTTAAAAAAACATTTGAATGATTATTTTATGATAGTTGTTGATGAAAAAAAAGTAGGAACGGTTGGATATTATAAGGACGAAGCAAAAACTATTTTAATTGAAGAACTTTATTTAGAAGAAGCGTATCGAAATTGTAAAATAGGAACATCTATTTTAAAGCAAATTATGGAAGAGCACAAAGACAAAAAAATAATTGATAGTGTAAAATGGTTTGGGGATGGAGTACAAAAAAGGAAGACCTTTTGTT
>CANPBV010000108.1 GCA_947572405.1 uncultured Mycoplasmatota bacterium
TAATGTGATAGCTCTAATTTTATTTTTTTGTGGTTGCTGGCTCCGAAAAGCCTTGATATTACAGTGTTCCTATTAAAACTCATTCATATTCTTGCATATTATACTCGATATTCATACATAGTCAAGCAGATTCCCCGCTCATACAATGAAAGAAAATCCAGTAAAGGAGATTTTTGCATTGATAAACTACGCTCCTCTGTTTAAGACAATGAAAGAACGAAAAATATCCTCGTACAGACTTGAGAAGATGGGGTTTTCAAGAGCCACATATTACTCGATCCAAAAAGGGAATAGTGTTTCTACCAACACAATCAACCAATTATGTAAACTATTAAAATGCGATGTATCAGATGTAATGCAGTATATTGATGAAGAAGAATAGTTATCTGGTTCCTTTCATGCCTCCCGTAATTTGCCGATAATCTTTTGAACCCCTGTCGTAACTGCTAAATACACTTCTCGGTATCTTCCAGTGCCGTCCAAACTTAGTCGCTGGAATCATCCCACTCTTAATCATCCGATATACTGTTGATGAACTAATTTGCAGCCTCTCGCAAAATTCTTTGCTTGTCATGTAATAATCTTCCATAATTAATTCCTTTCTTGACTATTTCTTCAATTTTTAATTAAATTCAAAAATCAAACTCACAAATATTCAACAATAGGCAGGAATGCTCGTACTCACCATTAATTTTATGTTTTTCAATCTAATAAATAATAATTTTTAGGCAACATCTTTTTAAAAGCATTGTTCCCACAACTGTATCCTCCATAAACCCTGTCCCCTTCCTGCACAGCACACTTTTACATCTAATAAATCTACATTTTTGCGTACTTGCTTTAATTATATATAATAATAAATCAAATTAAAATAAAAAATAGGAAGGAATACTTTTAAATGAAATCTAACAAAAAGAGTGAAGAAATCAAGTTAAGAGTAACACCACAAGAAAAGGCACAAATTAAAAAATTATCATCTAATAATATGACCTCGTACATTTTGAAGAAAGTCTTCGCACCCGATTCTGACTACCACAAATCAATTCCAGAAGTAGTTGAAACCTTAGACCTTGTAAATACAATTATGCTGGAAGTTGAAAAAAGTGCAGATGAGCTACTTAAACAGAAAATCAAAAATATCATCGCTGAAAGGATGTAACATGGATGAAAAAAACTTTGGAATTTATCTCAATAAAGATAAGCGCGGAGCTTATTGTAATCCTGATGCGCCAGAAAAATTAATCAGATATGTTACCCGTGCAAGCGGAGAAAGAAAGCAGGAATTAGTCTCATGGGGTGGAGCCGGTGTCCTTGAATACAGCGTAGAATCTGTTATTGATCAATTCTATTTTGCCCAAAGAGCGCATACACGTCGCGGTAATTTTGGAAGATGTATAAACCATGCGCTTTTTTGTTTTTCTCCCGAAGGTGAATATGCAATAGCCAAAAATGATATGGATGTTGATCAGATTGCCCGCCAAATGGCAAGAGACATCTTTGAACAGGATCATTGCCAGGTTGTTTATGGCATCCATGCACCAGACAACGCGGAACCCCATTTACATATCCACTTTGCCATCAACGCTGTCAATTATCGTACCGGCGGCAAGCGCCGTGAAAATAAGACGCAGACAAGGGACAGAAATCAGCGGCTTAATGCTATAATTTCCAATGAACTTTCTGAAAAATATAGAAAACTTACAGTTTTAGAACCAGAATAGAACCACAGGCGAAAGTAAACGCCGAGAAATCCGCTGTTTATGCGGTTTCCCGGCGTTTCATCGTCTACTCGAACTCCTCGGCGGATAGCTTGAACTGACTATCTTTCTCTTATTTTTCAAGCATTTATTATCCGTATTATTTAAAAATTGCTCTCGTTTTTGTGCCAGTCAAAATTTTTAGAGCCAAAATAGAGCCACCTTATTTCATCCAATAATTCGGCATTAGTGCATATACAGCAATATAAAATATGAAGTGGCTCTCCCTTCTTCATCTTTCACAAATAAAATCATAATTCTTCTAATATTGTTGATACTCTTTTCTTTCTATTTACATTTGAATCATCATACTTCTGTAAAATTTGTAATGCAAATTCCACTTGACACTGAAACCACTGTAAATGATTTAGTAACTCTTCCTCTGATAAAACCAATAATATATCATTAAAGCTAAATTCCCTTAACCTAATGTCATTATTATCAATTTTATTATTAGAAACAAAGTATATTTTTACTTTTTCATATACAGCTTTCTCCGCATCATTGTCACTATTACCATATGGAAATTTATTTAATTTATTATTTAACATTAACCCGTAACACAAATATTTGTTTTTTATTGTCAAAGATGTAGAATAAATATCTTTCTTTTCACTAGTTCTTCTTCGATTAAATCTCACTCCTCCAAAAAGATTATTCAAAAATTCCAAAGAATATCCATATTGTGTATAAAGCTTTTGTATTTCCTTCAAAATTGGGCATAATATTATTTTATTAACCTTCTCGCTTTGTAAATCAAATAGCATTAGAAAATATGAATCAGAAAAAATGGACTCTGACTCTTTTATCCAATTTAATAATAATTTGCTTTGGATATCATCCACTAACTTACATGTATACCAAGCAGCAAAATATTCCTGAAAAGAACGATGTGAAAAATGATATACTACACCTTCCTTAATCAACATACAAACTGATTGCGTGAGGTCTTCTTGAAAATCTTCAACAGAAAAATTAAATCTATCGAATTTTTGTTTTGCTGTCTGTATATATGATCTCAATCTTGCTTCCGAAAATTGGAATTCTCCATTAAAATAAGACTTAAAACATATATAAGAGAAAATAAGTTTAAAATCCTCACACCCCAATCCACTTCTAATATCCCTAACATAAGAATCCTTAGTTGCATCATGCACATTAAACAATGTCACAAATGCTTCCTCATAAAAATCATTTAGCCTTTCTGGAATTGAAGCATGCTTTTGAAATGTCAAGAGCATAATATTCAGCAGCAATGGATTAGATGCAAAAGACTCGTATTTTTCATATAATGAATTATCCAACTCTTTATAAAATGTTTCTTTAGCAACTTCGTCAAATTCAATTTTCTTTATCAAATCTAATGCCTGTTTCTTATTAAGTTTTAATGTTTCCACTTCACAAAAATCATTCCATCCTATAAACTCCTCGGAAGGTCTTGATGACAAAAAGTATCTATTATCATTATATTTTTCTGCTAAAGCCTTTATTTCACTTGTAACCTTTTCCGCTTTATCTCTATTAACTTCATCATATCCATCCAAAAAAATTATATAGCCACCTTCTTCCATGCTATATTCAAAATATTCTTTACTCAAATCAAATCCATTATCACATAAAGATTTATAAATTGTATCAAAAATAGATATCTCTCGAACATCACAAATATTAAAACTCCTTAGTTCAATCAAAACCGGTATTAACCCAGTTTCCTCAATTGTATTAAGAAACAAATGTTTAAATAAAATAGATTTTCCAATACCACCTGTTCCTGTTACAATAATTTTATTTCCCAAAACAAATAAATTATTAATGTTTTCTGTATTAATAGTCTTCCCATTGTATGATACACCTATACATTCATAAAAGGAGTATAATTCCTTGGGAGCACGCCTATAAATAATTGTTTTAATTTTACTATTCTTCTGTTTTGTATTTATTAAATATCGCTCATAAGCCGTTTTATATCTTATAGAATCTTTTGCATCTAAATCTTTAAAAAACTTCTTAATTCTATCCCATGCTCCTTTAATTGAATCTTCAACAATATTTGTCGCAACACCAGTTAATAATTCTTGATTGTTAATAATATCCATAATAATTTCTCCCTTGTATTTTATATAAATCAAGCATATTCTTATAAACACTATGCTACTTCGATATACTATTTACCCCTATGCTTTTCTTTCCTTTTCTGCTGTTTCAGCTCAAATTGCCGCTGTTTTTCCGTCTCCCGCTGTTCCCGGCTTACAGACTTACGTTCAGTCTTCAACTGCTCCTGCTGTAATTTTAAAGCCAGTTGCGATATTTTTCCA
>CANPBV010000109.1 GCA_947572405.1 uncultured Mycoplasmatota bacterium
TTCTATCAAACTATTTTTTTCTATTTTTATTTTGTAACTATTTTGATACAAATATCCATTGAATTAGAGAGAAATCGTTTAATACAAAAGTTGTGTTCAACATAATAACTGATTACTATATTTTCTAATAAATAATAATTTTAATTATACAATGATTAATATATATTATCAGTCATAAAGTAGAACACAACCAATACAAAAAAAAAATAGATAACCATTAAAAAATGATAATATTATAGTTTCCCTTAGAGCTTTAGACTCTTTTCCCACTCCTTTTCCTTAAATCCGATTAAAATTTCCTGTCCTGAAATAATAAGTGGTCTACGTATAAGCATTCCATTTGTACTAAGTAAATCTAGCTGTTGCTCCTCTGTCATTCCTAAAATCCTATTTTTCAAACCCATTTCTTTATATAGATTACCGCTTGTATTAAAAAATTTTTTTAATTCATAACTATTATTCTGATACCAAGAAGTTAATTCTTCCTTTGTTGGATGCTCCTCTACAATATGGCGCTCCATATAAATTATTTTATGTTCATCTAACCAATTTTTCGCTTTTTTACAAGTGCTACATTTTGGATACCAAATTAAAGTAACCATATCATTTCACCATATCATCAAATCTTATAGAAACTATGAATTATTTGATGGATCCTTTCTACTTATATTTTTTTATTATCATCACCCATGCCTATGGATTTATTTCTATTCTTTTAGAACTTCAATTAATTTGAAAAACTTCTTTCCGCTAAAAGTAAAACAACCCAAACGATTACGAACAATGGTTCTAAAATTACAAACTTTACATGCTTTGTTTTATGACGAAACAAATACATTGCAACCCAAAAACCAAATGCGCCTCCCATAAATGATATTCCAAGTAATGTTCTTTCAGAGACTCTTCTTTGATGTTTGATCGCTCTTTTTTTATCATTATAACACACAATAAAAGAAATAAAATTTATTATGAATAAACTATAATATAACATTAAAGTACCTCTAATAATAAATACTATAAAAGTGTGTACAAACTTCTTTATGATAATATTCGATTAAAATGGAACGCTGTCTAGAATTAATTTCATAATATACTCCAAGCTGATAACCACATACATATTTCGGAATCGTTTTTCCATCCCCACTTATCGTTCCATTAAAATCATGCATAGTTAGTGCTTTTAGCCTATTTCTATCACTTTCTTTATATTCCATTTTTGCTCTACTTTTCTTCATTTCAATAGCAATCAAATTTTCTGGCGATTTCGTGCCCCTAGCATGTACAATTAAATCACAATTAATTTTAATCTCTTTCAAAGCCCCATTCATTATTGTTTTGGCACAGGTTTTAATAGTTCCATTTCTACTCCTGTTATATTCAACATCTGTGTAATACCCTACATAGGAAGTATTTTTTAAAGCCTCATGCAACTCAATCATAAGTGCTCCACACAGGGTTCTTTCTGACACATCGCATTCTAATAGATCAAGATGATTCTTTAAAAATCGTTTATTTGCTTGTTCAAAGATTTGTTCCATTTCTGTTTCCATATAGATCACCTGTTTCAATTATAACATGATTATTAAGGAAAACAGATTTCAATGTGATTGATAAAATATATTTACATCTACTAATCCCTTAATTCCCTCTATTTTCCCATTACTAGTCATTTGCCAATATTGATAATTTCCTGCATAGTTTGTTTTATCGGTATAATGCGCCAACCAAACGTCATAATCTGTTTTAAACCAAATATGTTCTAAATAAGTTTTACTGCTATAAAGCATTCCTTGATATCCTGCTTTTTCTATTTCTTGTAAAAAAGCCTCAGCAATATTCGTTAATTCATAAAAACTAATGTGATAACGATTAAAATTACTCCACTCTTCCCAGTCTAAAACTACAGGCAACTCAATTTTATAATCTTTAATTTGTTCAATTACCCATTTAGCGTCTTCTATTGCCTCCTTTTCATTTCCTGCATAAGAATAGTAATAAATGCCAACTGGTATTTCATATTGACTCGCCAGCCTTATATTACGCTCAAAACTTTTATCTACAAAATACTCTGTAGAAGAATTTTTACTTCCTACTCTAATAAATAAAAATTCTACCCCTGCATTTTTTATTTTTTCAAAATCAATGTCCCCTTGCCAACTGGATATATCAAGCCCAATTTTAGTATTTTCAGTCTTATAATCCTTTTTAATCTTTTCAAAATCAATAGATTCTGGTTCGGGTGATGGCGCTTCATTGCCCAATGGTTCATATACTTCAAGAATAAATTCGTGCCTATAAGTATTCCCACTAGAGTCTGATATTATAAAAGCTAATGGATATTTTCCGATCGTTGTTAAATCGTAGTCCCCTTCTATACTACATTTTGGATTCCTATCATAATTATCACCACGCTGAATTTCGTCGATTAAATTAATATTCTGATCCTTTTCTACGCGGTATGTTTTTCCTAACCATACAAAGGGTTCTATGGTATCCTTCACTTCCACTTCAAATTGATAAGATACCTTAATATTGTCATCGTTTATATAAGAAAATTGAACTTGCTTTTTTCCAATTGTTGTATAATCTATCTCTTTATCATCCAATATCTTTTCCCCATTGAAATGAATAATAAAATCTGATATTTTCTTTTTCTCGCCAAATTCAATAGTTAAATCCTCTTTTAAGATAACCTCTATTTTCGCATGCCTAATTTGATAATCTTTATAAAATAAAATACCTATAATACTTAACATTATAACACTTAATATTATTATGCCTCTTGTTTTCATAAATTCCTCATTTCGTATTTTCATTATTGTAACACAAAAATCATTATTCTATCAATTTTTAGGACTTTTCGACAAATTTCTTGCATTTCCCTTATTTTATGGTACAATGATTATAGGGTTCATACAAAATACAGGGGGGTGTTCAGTATGAAAGAAAAAAAGAAATATATCAAAGCATATAGAAACTTATTAAAGAGTCATCTAGCGATTGCATTGTTATCTATTGCTTTATTTTTAGTAGCTATTAAGCTTTGTGAAGGAATTGTTGATAAAAATAGTGAATTATTAATTAATAATGCAGTAGCAATTATAATTGGCGTTTTAGCAAGTTTTCTATTTATATCTATTAGCAATGTAAAAAAGAATAGTAAAATTTACGTTAAAGAGCTTGAAAAAAACAATCAAATTTTAAAGGAAGGTTTGGATAGTCTAACCTTAATTTCTAATATGATTACATTTAATGTAGAAAGTAAAAAAAATGATATCGAAACATTGGCTTTATATAAAGATATCCAAATAAATAGGAATTTACTTGTAAATAACAATCTATTTGATAGTATTTCTCTAGTCGGAATTAATTCTTTATATGATACTTTTACTTCTAGCTTATTAAAAATTTCTACTAAAAAAGATTTTATAGACGAGAGCCCTAATTTAATTTCAACTATCGATAACATTATAAAAATGATTGAAGAAGTTGTAACATTAAATAATGATGAAAAAGATGCTTTTTTAAGAGAAAAAGAACGTTTAGATAATTTATTTAATGACAAAAAAAAATCCTAGTGTTTAGGATTTTTTCATTTTATCATTTACGTATTTCATTCTACAGTGACTGTAATTATCCCATTATTTTTCCAAATTTTATTAAAAAATATTTTCATATTATAAAATAAATTTGGAACAAATATCTCTAAATAATTGGTTTCATTTCTATTGTGCCCATAACCACAATAGCATTCTTTATTTTCATCAGAACAAAGATCAAAATTTTAATCAACCTATAGTTTTTCCACATATTTTTATTCCATGCAATAACTTATTTTCTAAATACTTCCTTCCTAACAGCATCACATATATAAATCAATATGAATAGAATCTGCATTGTAAATAGTTAATTTTACTTTTATTTATAAGTTGTGTTCAACTTTATGACTGATTGAGATATTCAGAATAAGCGACAT
>CANPBV010000110.1 GCA_947572405.1 uncultured Mycoplasmatota bacterium
ACCTTGAAAATACAAGAGTGTAGCTAAATAAGATATAAAATTAGTTTACACTACCCAAAAATGGAAGGAGTAGTTTTTATGAAATTTGACTATTTAAAAAAGTATGTAAGAACTGAACCTGACTATCCTGAAAAAGGAGTTATGTACAGAGACATCACAACAGTACTTAAAAATCGTGAGATATTTAAGTCGACAATTGATGCTATGAATGAGCTTCTACAGGATGTTGATTTTGACATGGTAGTATCACCTGATTCCAGAGGGCATATCTTTGCATCTCCTATTGCATATCTTAACAGCGTAGGTATGGAGATTGCAAGAAAGCCGGGAAAACTTCCATGTGAAACTATTGAAGAGCAGTATACATTAGAATATGGAACTGCTACTTTACAAATGCATAAAGATGCTATTGAGAAAGGTCAAAAAGTAGTTATTATCGATGACCTAATGGCAACGGGCGGAACAATCCAAGCAATTATCAAAATGATTGAAAGATTGGGCGGAGAAGTGGCTTGTGTATGCTGTTTCATTGAACTTCCTGAATTAAACGGAAGAGAAGCGCTAAAAGGATATGATGTACGCTCAGTTATAAGTTTTAATGAAGATGAAGTGTAATATGTAAATCATGCCACAAGTAAAAACATTATCAAATTCGACTAATACGAGCAACTACTGCTAAATTCAAACTCTAGGAAAAAACCTTGGTTAAATTAACTAAGGTTTTTTCTTATTTAAAAAAATATATCAATTATAAATAATACAATCTAGTAAGATTGTAATTTACATAATTCTATGATATAATAAAATTTGAGTTATTGATCTTTGAAAACTAAATAGGGTATTCTTTTTTTATTAAAAAATGTAATCTGCAAAAAGAAAAGGAGAGAAAAAAATGAAAAAAAGAAAACACACAATGCTTCCATTAATTGTAATGGTGCTTTTAGCCATTGCTTTGCTTCGGTATTTAACCAGTGACGAAGCGACTGATCCCACAGAGATGTCATATGCAAATTTAATTCAGGAAATTAATGAAAGCGAGACATCAAAAGACTTGGCTGTAGAATACAATTCTGGTACTTCTGAAGCTACTGTATACAATTACTATGTTAATGACGCACAAAAGTATTATGTAGCAATACCAAATGAGGAAATTTTTTTACAATTTATTCAGGAACAAATACTTAGTGGAAAAGAATTTAAATTTTCCATAAAAAATGATGCTTCCTCAGTAGGCGAAACCATTGGTACTATTGTTATGTTAGTATATATATCATTAGTACTTATTATGGTCGTGGGCTCATTTATCTCTTTAAAAAAACGTATGCAATCTGGACCATCATCACTCATGAATATAATGGGGAATGGAGCAAGTCACATTGAGATAATCAAAGAAAGCGACATATGTTTTGAGGATGTAGCTGGACTTGATGAAGAAAAAGCAGAACTTGAAGATATTGTTGACTTTCTCAAAAATCCAGAAAAATACATTACTTTAGGAGCAAAAATTCCTAAAGGAGTGTTACTTTCTGGAATGCCTGGAACAGGTAAAACCTTGCTTGCCAAAGCTCTTGCAGGAGAGGCTGGTGTAAGTTTTATAGCCACATCTGGTTCTAATTTCGTAGAAATGTATGTTGGCTTAGGTGCATCAAGAATCCGGGACTTATTTCGTGCAGCTGAAAAAAATTCACCATGCATCATTTTTATAGATGAAATTGATGCAATCGGTTCCAAAAGAGAGAAGATGAGTGGTTCATCTGAACATGATCAAACATTGGAACAGTTGTTAGTAGAGCTGGATGGATTTAAAAGCAGAAATGATATTATTATCTTAGCTGCAACAAATAGGCCAGACTCTTTGGATCCTGCACTTAAACGTCCTGGACGTTTCGATAGGAAAATCGAGGTAAACTTACCAGATGTAAAAGGGCGTGAGCAGATACTTGGTATTCATGGCAAGGATAAACCATTTACAGAGGAGGTTGATTTTAAAGCACTTTCATATAATACAGCAGGATTCTCTGGAGCTGAACTTGCAAATCTGCTGAATGAATCTGCTTTGATCGCTGCTAAAAAGAGTCTTAGCGCAATATCTTCTGAAGAAATAGAGGAAGCATTGCGTAAAACTACAATAGGACTTGAAAAACATGGCCGTGTAATATCCGAAAAAGAACGTAGGATAACAGCATACCATGAATCAGGCCATGCGATATTAGGGCATCTTCTGGAAACTCAAAATGATATTAAGGAAGTTTCCATTGTTCCAAGAGGGACTGCTGGAGGTTATACACTACATAATGCATCTGAAGATCACATGTATAAAAGCATGAAAGAATTACAAGAAAGATTGATTACTTTGTTAGCGGGAAGAGCAGCAGAAAGGATAGTGTTTGGAGATATTTCAACAGGCGCCTCCAATGACATTGAAGTGGCTACTAATCTTGCAAAGGAAATGATAACCATTTATGGAATGGATTCTGAAATCGGACCAATTTCTATAAATAATGCTACAGCTTCCGAAATACAAATAATGGGAAATGAATTCTTTAATAGCATTGGCAGGAAAGTGGCTGAGATGGTAAAACAGGCAGAAGAGGAGGCAACAAAAGTATTAAACGAAAATCGCTTATTTTTGGATGAGCTTTCTAAATTGTTACTAAAAAATGAAAAAATTTCTACAGCAGAATTGCAGGAATTATATCAGCAGATTTCATTAAAAAAATAGAAAAGTAATTTGATAGCTAATGTCAAGAAAAAATCCTATAAGAAAAAACCTTAGTCATACTGACTAGGGTTTTTTCTTTTTATTTTATATTGACATTTAATGATGTTAATGATAATTTATATTTAATTAATTTTTATTATATTGTATAGAGGAGAAGGGTCTTGAGACTTTATTTAAGTTATATACAACATTGCGCAAAATCAAAGTTTTGTGTAAAAAGGAATAGGACTTATATATATAACAACCAAATACCTATACTCTTACATATATCTGGTATTCAGCTGCCATAATCCTGTTATTATTCGCTTATATTACTTTAATTCTTTAATGTTTATATTCTTATACATAATCTTTGGTATTACTTATCTATCAATATTCTTATGGCCTTTTAAAATCAATTTTTAGATATTTTTATTATTTATCCTTATAGAGTTTGTTTAGTAAATATTTTTGTAGTCTAATTTTAAATTTATATCTTACAATTTTCTAAAATCGCCAGCTTCATTTACATTACGCATTAAGATACTGTAATTGTTCATTCTTCACAAACAGTATCTAAAAAAATGCTTGAGACTCTAAAATAGTACATATTTTTAGACAACAAACTATATTACTAATTTTTAAAAATGCCTTAAAATCGATTCTCGTGCGTCGTTATTTTTGCACTTTTGGGACATTTTTCTAATATAATAAATTTACTATATAGATATGAATTTTTCATAGCAAAATTACAAAAATTATCAACGTACCAGGATAAACGATTATTTTAGACAACAAGTTATATTGCTTTAAAATTAAAATGGCTTAAAATCGATTTTCAGAGGTCAATAAATTTGAATATTTTGATGATATTCAGTATTTACAAGAATTATAGAAATTATAATAATATAAAATAATTATGACAAAATTTATAAAAATAATAAATTCATAAATTCAAATAAATCAATTTTTAAGTTTAAATGAATAATTTTACAAATATCAAAATTAAATTGCTTAAAAATAATTTTAGAGCTTTTTAATTATAATTTAATTTGTAGTTAAATAAAATTTTTATAAATTATATAAAAATTTATTAATATACAAATGTTCGGTTT
>CANPBV010000111.1 GCA_947572405.1 uncultured Mycoplasmatota bacterium
TAATCTGCCGAAATCGGAAAATTCCAGACAGCCGAAATGCCCGCCAGAGAAAGAAGTGGCTATAAGGGAAGCGTTGGAATATTTTCGGATGATTTGATAGGCTCATAGAAATGGTGGGATATTTTCTCTTTTGTTCACCCTTTGTGTGTCATCGTTACTTTCTTGTGTAATGAAACCAAGAGAGGCTGGTGGTATTTGTGAGAGAAAAGAAAATATTTGATGCAATAGCGAATGAGAAAGAGCGGAAGTAAATAGAAACATGTTTATGATAAATGGAAAGTTTATAGATAAAATAAGAGAAAGAAAGTCGGTGTATTAAAATGGTAGATTTTTCAAATGCAAAAGTTTTGGATTTAGCTGTACATATAGTTGGTAACAAAAGTAAAGATGAAGAAATTATACTTACTGAAACAAGTTCTGCGATTGTTGATGATGCTACTGAACAATATATAAAAGAATATTTTTTTTCATCGTTTAATTTTGAATTATCATATCAATTTACTCATGAGACTAGTGTGAAATTAAATGAAATATATATATACTCTTCTACAATATTTCAATCACCTAATTTGTTAGTTGAGCAGTCAATAAATATAGCAAAACATCTTTATGCGGTTTCAACACATCCAAACATAAAGAAAGGAGAACTATATATTGCTTATATAAAAGATTGCATCATTGATGGATATAAGACTAACGCAGTTGGTATATTTAAATCTGAAACAAAGGATTTTTATATTGATATAAAGCAATTAAAGCAGTCATTTAGTGTTTCTTGTAAGAAGGGTATTAATACTAAAAAATTGGATAAAGGATGTTTGATTTTTGATTTTGAAAAAAAAATTCCCCAAAAAATATATATTGTTGATACAAGCCGAAACGATGCGTTGTATTGGAAGAATGACTTTTTGAGAGTTATAGAAATAGAAGATGCATATACGAACACTTCTAAGGTTCTTAATATGTGTAAAAAATTCATAAGTAAGCAACCAGATTTAGAAAAAACAAGTAAGGTTTCTTTTTTGAATAAATCTGTACAATATTTTGAAACTCATGATAATTTTGAAGTTGATGATTTTATAGATAATACTTGTGAGAATGAAGACCATTGCAAAGCATTTAAATCATATGTGCAAGAGAATGATTTAAATTCTAAATTTGAAGGGACATTTGAAATTTCAAAACAAGCTGTTACAGCAGCAAAAAAGAAAATTCGAAATTTTATTAAATTGGATTCTGATATTGAGATAAAAATCCCATCAAAAATAAATGCAGTTGAAGAAGTAATAGAGCAAGGATATGATACTGAAAAGCAGATGCGGTATTATAAAATATACTACACCAGTGAAAAGTAGGAGGGGGAATGAAAATGGCTGGAGGAGAAAAGGCAAAAAGTTCAGGTGAATATGGTGAGAAAATAGTAAAAAATTTATTAGAACTTTTTGGTTGGAAGAATTGTAATAGTGGTGTAACAGTACCATGCGTTTATCAAGAAACCCATAAAAAGAAAGGTTCTGAAAAGTCGGAGAAACATGGAATAGATTATGTGTTTCAGTATAAGTCTCCACTTCGAGATGCAACAAAACATGATGTGCTTATTAGCGTAAAATGTCGTGATGGTTATCCTAAAACGGAGGATGGAATTAAAAGTAAATTTAAAGAATTTTTGGTAGATATTGCTTTTGCAAGTGAGTGTTATCCAGCTTGCGAAATATCGAAGCGAAAGATTGCTGCTACAAATAAGAAAATATATTCTTCATTGATATTTTGGATTGACAGAAATCGAAATGATGGACGAGAAAAAGAATCTGTAATTGATAAAATTGGAGGATTTTATCTTAGAGAAGAATGTCATTATGATACTGTAGCACTTATAGATAATAATCGTGCACAGTTTCTTTATACTTCAATTAAATTTGCAAAATCTAAATATGGGGAAGATAACTGTAAATTTTTTTATATTAATACTGGATTAAATAATGCTAATATAAATCGAAAGTATAGCGGAACAATTTTACCTTATGAATATTTAAATTCAGATGTCTTGCCTATGGCAATAAATCAGAATAATCAAAATATACTACTTTTACTTGTAAAAGATGAATTTTGTGAAGAGTATCTTAGACGTTTAATTGGATTAGCACAAGAAATTACATTTGACTGGGCGGCAAATATAATAATTGCTTTCCCAAATTATAATGAATTTGAAGATAGTGAAGCAGTAATATCTGCAAAATCAGAATTTGAAGATTCTAGTTTTACTGATAAAATTACAGTTTTAACTTATGATCCAGATTTTAGAGATGAGGTGTGAACGAATGAATGATAGCATCAATACAGATACTTTGTTGCCAGTAGGAGAACGCTTAAAGCCATTGTTAAATAAATCTTGTATCAGTGAGTCAGATATGAAGGCTCTTCTTGCCGAGAGAGGAGTGTATATTGGTGACAGCAATAAACGATTATCTATCCCGATTTTAACATTGTCAATATTAAGCCCAAAGGAATTTGAAAAATTGCAGGAACTGCAAAAAACAAAAGAGGACAGTCTTAAGACAAGAATTACAAAAACAAAATCTCAATCAGATAATAATTTAAACAATTTGATTCCACAGGATTTAATAAAAAAAGATGAATTACTTGATGAGTATGATTGTTTTGATTTTGATACTGATTTGAGCTTTAACATGGATACTCCAAATAAATTAGTATTGGATTATGCAATTATCAGGGAGGATGTTACTAAAGATTGGGCAAATAATAAGAGTAGATATACTGGAAGAGTGGAGGTTGAAAAAACATCAACTGATAGTATGATTTGTTTTAACAATGAATATACATCTTCGGAAACGGAAACTATCAATAAAAAAATAATCAAATCAGTGTCTAATCATTTATTAACAGAGGGAGAAATATCTAGTAGGGAAGACACGTTTGAAATAACATCCGATAAATTTAATAATAATCAAAGGTTTGCTTTTATGTTGCAACTTGCAAATGATAGTCCAAATGGATATTTATTCTTTCAAGCAGTAAAGAATATCGAAATTGGTCCAGATAAGACATTCACGATGCCTGATAATGCAAAATGGATGGAGGGGTCTGTTAAAAATATTATAATTAATAGTGAAAAAGGTGAAACTTTAGAGAATGTAGAATATATATCTGATAAACAATATCATGATTTTTTGATTTTAAGGCAAGTGCAATCGCAGTATCAATTTAATATTGGGGCGGCAAAAGGTAAGTGTATAGTAGAATATGGATTTCCACATTATTTTCGTAGTCATGCCAGAAATAATTTTTTTGAAGTGAGTGTGCGAAAAATATATTTTGCAAGAGATTCAAAAAGCGAAAATATAAGAAACGCATCAAGGGCTATATTAAAAGAATTTCAAGCTATGGTTCAGCAAAAATATGAAAGAGTTCTTGAGATTCAATCAGATGATACAGCATCTATATAAGATTTCCACTTACTATTTTTTGATAGTTTAAGCGAGTTGTATGAGAAAAAGGAAAAATCATTTATATATAGATAGCCAAGAACGGAGCATTTTACTACATAGCCTTGTAGAACTGAAAAACCAGCTCATACAGCAGGGCAGATATACAGACTGCGTTGACGAACTGATATTTAAGGTCGTAAACGCACCAGTAAAGAGAATGAAAATTGAATATGTCTAAGGCACATCACAGAGCCGCTTATTCTTATTGATTTTT
>CANPBV010000112.1 GCA_947572405.1 uncultured Mycoplasmatota bacterium
TAACAAAAGGTCTTCCTTTTTTGTACTCCATCCCCAAACCATTTTACACTATCACGATTTTAACCAATTTGCATTTTTTTAAAATTTCTGTTATAATATCCTTTCGAAAGAAAAAAGGGGATTTTATGATTTTATTATTAATATTACTCATTCATTATATGAGGAATAATATAAGAGATTTTTAATGAATCTCTTATTTTTTTTATAATGAAATTATGTTCGTTTTTGTTATATTTGTGTTATAATAAAAAATTAAGAGGTGAGTTTTATGCTTGAACTAGAAAAGAAACATTTAAAATTATATTTGAAAGATAAGAAAAAAAGTAAAAAAACCAATAAGGTCATAAATAGAAATAAAATAAATTTTTATAAGACTTTTAACTATTTTGTAAATGAATATATAAAGATTTAAAAAAAGAATTTAGTGATTCTGAAATCATAAAAGACTGTAATATTGATGATAAAGTCTTAATTGAAATCAAAGAATTTCTAAAAAATAAAAATTTAGCTAAATTAGAAAGGGAAACAATTACTATAAATTATGAAACTGTAGAATTTTTATCTAGTCTAATTGACAACTATAAAAACATTTATCTTATTACCCCAATCAATGTGCTTACATTTTTCACAAGTGTGCTAGCAATTCTTTTTGGCATTCTCGATAAATCTATGCTTCAATGGCTAACGCCGCTTATAATTGTTGCATTTTCAATTTTTATAAACATTATTATACATAATAAAATCGACAAAATTCAAATAAAAGAGAGTAGGTGATAAAAATGATACATGAAGATTGGTGGGAAGAATATAAAAAAAGCTATAACCGTGACATAGAGGAATTTTTAGAGCTAATTTGTATAAACAATAAAACTGGAGAAAATAGCTTTTTTTCTTCAATAATTTTTCCCTTAATTTGTTCTTATTTATTTGCTATTCCATCCATGTCCGAAAATAATGCTAATAATATAGATAAAAGTGCTTTATATTTTAGTATTGTTGCAATTCTAATCACTTTTTTAGCATGTAAATACATAATTGATTTTTTATATGATATTTTATCTAAAAAGAAGCGTGCAAAAAAAGAAGAATATAAACTAGCTATTATTGCTAAACATCATTTATATAATATTAAAAAGAATAAATATGAAGATAGTTGGGGAAATATTATAGCAATGATTATAAATAAGCTTCAAAAGAAATAATCTTCTTTATCAAAAGAAGTTAACATAATATACATTATGGAAAGTAAGTGATGGATTAAAAAATAGTACAAATAATAACGCAATTAATCTTGTATATTATAATATTAAAAGTTTAATAATATAATTATCATTTAAAATATAAATCATCTATTTAGTATATTATTATATTGAAGATAAATGCCAACAATTATGCATAAATTATCTCATAGAAGTTATTTTAAAGAGTTTAGCCGAAACTTCATCATCTACCAAATTTTATCGTTAAAATTAGCTTCTCTACTCTACTATTAAAATCTCGAAATACAAAGTAGGGGAAAAATAAAAAAAATACTACAAAGTGTAGTACTTATTGTCCAACCTTTCTAGATTGAATTTCTGCAATTTTTTCAAATATTTCCGCTGCATTTCTTTCATTAATTTCGGTGTATCCAAGTTCTTTTAAAGCTTGAACTTTAATCGTATTTAATTCTAAAGTACGGCTCATTCTTTCCTCATTTTTATGTTCAATTTGAGCTACGAAACGTCTATGTGTCTCTGCTATTTTAGTTTTTGAAGCACCTCCTCCATTATATAATGTGAAAGCAGAAAATAGGATACTTTCAAAAATAAATTGCTCATTTTCTTCAAATACAAACTCTAATGGTTTTACAAAACCAGTTGCTTTGGCAACATATGCTAAAACATATTTCAATTCTTTTGAGGTATCTAAAGATTGCAAAAAATGGTATAAATATTTAAATGTATAATAGGCTTCATCATCTTCGTCATCTTCTAAACGTTCCTTCATTAAGTCTACAAGATTTACCATAACTTCTTTTTGCCTTTTATTCAGCCCATTATAAATAGAATTCGTTTCATTGGCAATATTTTTTTGTGTACTTTCAAATAAATTATTAATTCTAGCTTCTACATCCATAATATAGTCTGTATCTACTTTTATATTTTCTAATTCTTCTGGAGATTTTATTCCAAGCAAATTTAGTAATAATACTTTTTTATCTTTTGGCCATTTATTAATATCATCTAACTCCAAATAATTATAAATCATTTGTCTGGAAACTCCTAAAAATTTAGCTAATTTCACTTTTGATATTCCTAATTCATGCAAGATGTCATTTAATCTGTTCATTATATCAACCCTCCTATTATCATTCTATCACTTTTATGTCAAATGTCAAGTGTAAACAAAAAGTCTAACAACAAAAAAAGAGTAGAGAAAGTGACAATCACCTCCCCTATTTTATAAATACCAAAGCTTTTCCCCCTTTTTTCTTACCTCTTTAATTAATCCTCCTCCAAGACATTCCCCCTTGTCATTATAAAGAACACATGCTTGTCCTGGGGTTACTGCTTTAACACCTTGAGAGTATGTTACCAAAATATGGTTATCGTCAAGATATTCCATTTCTACAGGATTATCATTTTGTCGATAGCGAAACTTTGCAAAGCATGTCTTTGGTTTCTCGTCACTTATCCAGTTAATGGTGTCAATTAGTGCACTATCACTAAAAAGATAAGAATTGTCATCTTTATGAGCAACATATAAAATTTTTTTTGATAAATCTTTCCCAACGACAAATACCCTATCATGATTTCCACCCAAATGAAGTCCTTTTCGCTGACCAATGGTGTAATACATTAAACCAATATGCTTCCCAATTACTTTACCTGTTTCAATATCTACAATATCACCTGGAATATTTGGCAAATAATTTTCTAGAAACTTAGTAAAATTACGTTCTCCAATAAAACAGATTCCAGTAGAATCCTTTTTCCGAGCAGTTACTAACCCAAACTCATTAGCAATTTTGCGAACTTCTTGTTTCTCTAATTCGCCAATTGGAAAAAGCACATTGGAAAGCTGTTTTTTCGATAATTGGGATAAAAAATAGCTTTGATCTTTATTATGATCAATCGCTTTTAAGAGTTTCCCATTTTGAATTCTTGCATAGTGGCCTGTTGCAATATAGTCTGCCCCCAGTTTTTCTGCTTCTTTTACAAACATATCAAATTTGATATACTTGTTACACATGATATCAGGGTTTGGAGTCCTTCCCAACTTTAATTCTTCCAAAAAATAAGTAAATACATAATCCCAATATTCTTTTACAAAATCGATACGATATAGTGGGATGCCAATTTGCTGACATACTTTTAGGGCGTCATTATAATCCTGTTCTTGAGGGCAAATATTTTCCTCTAAAGTCGGATTTCCTAATACATCATTATTTAAGGTAGCATCCCAGTTTCTCATAAATAAGGCAACCACTTCATATCCTTGCTGTTTTAATAGAATGGCAGCTACACTACTATCCACTCCCCCACTCATTCCAATGACTACTTTTTTCATAAAACTCACCAAATTTATTATAACATGCCGCAGACTATGTCCGCAACCTAACTATCAAAAATAACCCAAGAAAAATCT
>CANPBV010000113.1 GCA_947572405.1 uncultured Mycoplasmatota bacterium
CGATTTCTCACTGGAATTTTTGCTTTCGGGTTCCTATTTTAGGACACCCCCTTAGGTTCAGATGGCATTTTACAATTCATCTACATTGTATCTGATTTCCATGTCAAAATAGCTGTCTTCCTCACCAAAACTGGCCGTTACTTCGAAGACCCATCCTTCGTAGCGGAAAAGTTTTCTGCTGCGTTCTCCAATCTTTTCGCTAATTTTGTCGAAACCGCTGTCTGTGATCTCTTCCTTATCTGCCTTCATCAGCTGTTCCGGATTTTTCGGGCTGTAGTGAAATGTATATTTGTCCTTCCCCATTACTAACATCCAGCCACACATGTCCTCGAGAGAGTTTATCATATCTTTCCGCTTCTCGTCCCGTTTCTCCAATTCTTCGTTTATCAGACGGATTAAACACTTCAAGTCATAATCGTAAATCCCTCTAAGCACTTTAGAATTTTTTAATTGCTCAATTACTTTTTCACTTTTGCCTTTCATTGCTTCTACCTCCAATGCTTGATTGTTTTCTAGTGTCTCATATAGTATAACATATTTTTTAAATTATGTAAAGTTTTGCTGACCTCTATTTGTTGACTATTTAATCAATTATGGTTTTAATGCTGTAATTGGAAGTACATAAATTCCATCAGTTCTTTTTACTACTGCATTATATAGTCCACATATAATACACATGAATTTTGGCTTAATTTCTGCTATTTCATAAAATTTTTTTAAGTTTGTGGCAGCTTCTTCCTCTTGATTTGAACCTAATTTTATTTCTATTGCTCCATATTCTCCGTCTGCAATTTCTATTATTGCATCTACTTCTAAACCTGTATCATTTTCTCTATAATGATATAATTTCGCCCCTATGCTTTCTGCGTATATTCGTAAATCTCTTTCACATAATGCTTCAAAGTAAAATCCAAATGTTTCTAAATCATTTATCAATTTTTCAGGACTTATATTTAAAACTGCACATCCTAAAGATGGGTCTGTAAAATGCCTTTTAGGATTTTTTCCTACATTTGCCCTTGAACGTATTTTATACATAAATGAATTTTGATTTTCAATCAAATGTAATCTGTTTAATATGTTCAAATAGTCTGTAACTGTGTTTCTACTTATTGTTAATTGCTCTTCGGTAACATTATCATCAATATCTTTTATTAATACATTATTAGTACAAATAGTGCTTTCATTTCTTGCAAGGGATCTTAATAACATTTCCATTTTATTTTTGTCTCTATTTATACCATCTATTTCTATGATGTCTTTATCTAATACTGCATTAATATAACTTTTTGTTATCTTCATAGCTCCTTTCATATTAAGATTAATAGATTCAGGCCAACCTCCTCTAACTATTAGTTCTGCTAATCTTTGTAACTCTACTTTATTTACCAATTTATTTTTAACTTTATTGTTAAATAAATCTTCTAATGATACCTCTCCACTGGAATCACCTGATTCATATAAAGACATTGTGTACATTTTCATTTTGCATATTCTTCCTGCTCCAGAATGATGGATTTTATCACTTACTGGTGTAGCAGATCCAGTTAATATATATTTACCCTTTTCATTATCTTGGTCACATTTAAATCTTACTGCATCCCATATTTCTGGTACTTCTTGCCATTCATCTATGGTTTCTGTTTTTTCTTTATCTAAAACTAAATTAACATCCATTTCTGCTAAGTGTTTTTCTCTGAAATTGTCTTCTGTATTATTTAAAAATGCAACACTTTTTGAATGATTTAATGCTGTCCAAGTTTTACCACACCATTTTGGTCCTTCTATACTTATTGCTCCAAATATTTCTAAGTTTTCTTCTATTTCTTTATCTATTAATCTTTTTCTATAACCTTTTTTCGTTAATTTCATTTAAGTTTTCCTCCCTTTATTAATATATTGAGTTCACAAGTCCATTTTCTTTTACAACTTCTGTTTATATAATAACATTTTTTATATTTTTTTTCAATAGTATTGTGCAATTTTTGACGATTTCGTTGTGCATTTTTTGACAGTTTTGTTGTGCAAATTTTGACAATTTTATTGTGCGATTTGCTTTATTATATAATTTAATGTATTATATATATGATATTTGAAAATGTCCTACTTTTTCAATGTGGAAAGGATTGAATTATATGAAAAAATATATTGGAATAATTGTTGCTGAGATTGAAGAAATGAATGCTATAAAGAATCTAATGCTTAATTTAGAGGAATTACAGATATATAATCTAAATATTTTTAAAGGTAAAATATCTAATAAAGATTGTTTATTGGTTAGAAGTGGTGTTGGGAAAGTTAATGCTTCTAGAACTACTCAAATTTTGACAGATAATTTTAAGTTAGAGTGTATTATTAATTTGGGTTCTGCAGGTAGATTGAAGGATTATTTGAATATAGGTGATATCGTTATTGGTGAAAAACTTGTACAACATGATTTCGATGTTACTGCTTTTGGTCGTGATAAAGGATATATTCCAGAGACTGGTATGTTTTTTGAGTGTGATAATAGCTTATTACAGAAATGTGTGTGTATTGAAATTGATAATATAAACATATCTACTGGAATTATTGCTTCTGGAGATGTTTTCTGTACAGATATTAAAATGAAGGAAAATATAATGAGTAAGTTTAATGCTGATTGTGTAGAGATGGAGGGGGCTGCTATTGCACAGGTTTGCTATTTAAATAATGTTCCTTTTATTGTTGTTCGCTCTATTTCAGATTCTCCTAATGGAAATAATCAGATTGATTTTAATGAGTATTTGCATTTTGCTTCTAAGAATTGTGCAGATTTTATAAAACAGTTTTGTCATTTATGTTGATTTTTTATTTGCTTTAATATATAATATTTTTGTTCATTTGGATTACCTCTGAATTTCATTAAAAAGGAGGATCGTATGAAAAATATCATTAAACTAATTGTATTAATCGTTATTGCATACATTTTAAAAATGTTCGATTAATACATAACCCTGCAGAAATGCAGGGTGCTTTTATAAAAAATACTAGAGATTGCATTCTCTAGTATTTTGTTCATTCTAATATCATTAAACTCTTTTTGTATCTTTATTATAATATATTCTATTTTAGTTGTCAATAGTTCAAAAAATTTTTCTTCATAGAACGGCGAGAAATTGCACATCCCTATACCCTAGTCTGTTTCGGTAAATCACAACATTTAATATAATGAACAAATACAATAAAAAGAGAAAGGAGCCGATGCATCGGCTCCTTTCTCTTTTCACTTAAGCTTTGAAATTAAACACCTTCATCCTTTTTTCTTACGATACACCACCGTTTTTCACTTTCCAGCTTAACTGTCAGATCATGGCGTTCTTTGTAAGATGTCTGCAGTTCCCGAGCAGCATCATAGTAGGTCTCAAATCCTTCCCCACTATTGTCATCGATGATTTCGTAAACCTTTGTGTCTATCATTTCTACGCCCTCCATGTTGTTTTCTTGGAAAACCAAGAATATTTTTGTTGCCATTTACTATTTTAGTAAATTATAATAATTGTACCAAATTCCAAGCCAAAAGTCAAGTTATGTAAATTGTTCTTGTGATTAATTTATGATAAAATCACCCTAAGAGAATATCTGATGAAAAGTTCAC
>CANPBV010000114.1 GCA_947572405.1 uncultured Mycoplasmatota bacterium
GCATATTGCTCTTAGCGTATCTACTTACGTTTTCCATTTATTATCTTGATTTGTGTAATCTTGTTTACTCACGTCTTTTTCATGATTATCAAAATCAAAAACATTAAATCTACATGTATCATCTTTTAAGAGAGGATATATGCCGATCGCATCAGAACCATCGTCAGAAAGACCTTTTAAATGAGCAATGATTTACTTTATTTCAAGTTTTTTATAGATACGCTTTGTACAATCACGACATTTTATTTTACTTCCATATATTCTCAGACATCCGTTTTTCCAAAAATTACTGCATTGCGGAAAATAACCAACCTCTTTTGTGGTACGATTTACTTTTCACACACTAAATACATCGGTTCTACCCCAAAACATACTGTAAAATAAGTTTGCATCCTTGTCGGTTACTTCTCTATGTAGAATTCTTATACCTTGATTTGAATCTTGTAGAATTACATTCTCTGCTCTTTCAGCTATATCATAGGGTATATGAGCATTATCTAGCAGTGATTTCAAATAGGTATTCTCATTTTCCAGGCTGATTATCTTTTCTTGCAGTTCTTTAATACAATCCATTTCAATGCTTTTCTAATATTTATGTGCTTTTTAAGAATATATTTAGTGTATTATCTTTTTCTGTTTAATCGCAATGTGAAACCATATACAATTAATTATTCAATATAATATGATTCTTGTTCAAGAACTTTTTTATTCTTTAAACACATTTTTATCACATTATGAAACACTTCATCCCCTTCTTTATCTATCAATCCTTCTAGCAATGTAAAATAATTATCATTCATTTTTCTGGCAAACTCTAAATGATTCGTATAAGTTTCCTCATCCATTCGCATAGGAGTTATATTTTCAAATATCATCCTCAACTTGTAAAACATCTGAAAACCTCCTAAATCAATATCATCCCATAGACGTACTTTATGGTGTTCTGTCATGCTGCTTTTTATTGCGTTATAAAATTTCTTTCTTTGTGCACTGTAATATCCTCCAGAAAAAATAACTAATTCATCTGTCTGTTTTTCATTCTTGCAGTATTGTTTATAATTCATTTTATTTTCAATCAATGTTATAGTTCGTATACCATCTAAATTAAAATTTGATAATTGCGCAGCGACATTACTTCCCAAATACATCCCTTGATCATAAGCTGAAAAATCTAAAAGCCTGTTATTATAATAAGCTGTACAATTACCTATAAATTCAAACACTTCTTCATACGTAAAAACACCAATGCGCCTTAATAATTCATTGTCACTCATTTTATCTTTTTCCGTCAAGAAATTAATATCAGGATGATAATCTTTCAAAATTTTAATCACATCCTTCAGTAACGTCTTCTCGATATATTTTGAATTTGAAAATAGCTTTGTACTTAAAGTTCTTATATAAAAACCCTCTCCTTCAAATATAACCTGCAATACTTTTAATATTCCCTCGATTAACACGATATCTTTAGGCAAATACAATAAACGATTCTTTACCATAATGGAATCCATTACATCTTTCAAAAATATTTGTTCCCATTCATTTTTCACATCTTCTTTTTTATCTGATAATAAATGGTAAATAACTAATAATTCTTGTTTGTTATCTTTTAATCCGGTTAGCGATGCGATCTGCTTAACTTTATCCAAACACATATATACCTTTGTTATATGAAAATCATTAAACTTATCTACATCATAAGTTATCAGTTTTCTTTCGTGTAAAGTATAGACAGCATCATTCATTCTACAAACGGAATCATAATCCATGCGGTCATATATTTCCCTGCTGAAAGCCTTATCTAAATTTAAAATTACTCTTTTGGAACTATTTTTACCTATTTTACTATGATGACTATTGTTATATGAAATCATTAATTTCTTTAATATTTGCAGTTCTAATTCATTCATTCACCAAACTCCATTTCTTTTTTCCAACGATTTAATGAGGAAGATTTAAATCCATTGATTATCTCTGTTGTTGCTACATAAGTATCATTTGCTAAAGGGGCTATATATGGTATTTTATCAGTTGGTGTAGCAATTATTGTTTGAAAGCCAGATTCCTTTAACAGCATAACACTCTTTTCTATTCGTTCACTATCCATTTTATCAAAAGCCTCATCGAAAATTACTAAACGTAAACTATCTCTGCCGCTATCATATAAATTAAGTAATGAGGCTAGTATTGCGATATAGAAAGGAGTTTGTGTTTCTCCGCCTGATTTTGAAGAGATTGTTTTTGTTAAAGAATTGTCATTCTCAAGAATGTCAAAATCTAAATATGATGTAAAATGTGTATATTTTTCTATCTTTTTACCGTTAGTTTCATATTCTTTTTGAGTCATATTATTAAGCTGTGCCAATTCATTAAATAACTTATCAATAATATCTTTATTGTCATCATATATGCTTGAATTCATTAAATTTCTACCGTTTAAATCTTCTGACATGATAATTTCATAATAATTTCTATATTCGATATCGGAAGTCGGAGTTGCTACAAACTTATATTTAGAATCACCAAAGCGTTGAAGTTTAATTGTTCGATTGATTTGACTTAATTCTCTTGTCACCTTGTCTATTTTTCTTTTTAAAGTCGCAAAGAATTGGTTTTCAAAACATTCTTTTGCATCTCCATATGCTCTATTTACCTTATTAATATATGTTTTGATTTTATCGTCACTGTAATTGGATATTTCCCTTATGTAGTCTTCATTCTCAATAGCTGTGTTTATAGACATACGGAACTCATTATTGTACTGTGTTTTTAAAAATTCAACATTGCTTTTATTTTCTCTCATTTTTATTTCACATTCTGTTTTAATATTGCTTGAATTCTCTATCTCGATTTCATAATCTTTTTGAGAGTCATAAAAATAGTCATCTTTATTAATATTTTTATTTATTAACACTTCTTCTTGTATTTCCTTATTCTGAGAATACTTATTAATGTTTTTTAACAACCCGTCACGCTCTTCATCAATTTTCGCCCTCTTTTTTAGCAATTTTCCCAATTCATCATTAATTTTTTTTGTCTCAGCATCTATCTTCTCTAGTTCTTTTTCTTGCTGCAACATGATCTCGAAATCACTTTCAGTAAGACTTCTTTGTTTTTCTTCCAATAGTCGTTTATTACCGGAAATAACTTGTATCTTATTAAAATACTCATTAATAGCCAATCTCGAATTCAATAGTTTATTTAAATATGGGATTTGTGTTTGATTAATTTTTTCCTCTACTTCATCAATGCGGATTTCGAGCATTCTTTTATCAGATTCAGCTTGAGCTAACTGTACCGGAATAGAATCGACGCCAATAAACGGTTTTTTCCAAAGGTCTGCGGATACCTGTGATACCGCATACGCTGTATACAAGGTTCCGTCTTTTGTCATTGAAGTAAAGTTATCACGAATATTATTATCATTTTCACAGCAAACAACGCGATCTAAAAGATATTGAGCATACTTTAACGCTCGTGTATCTTGCGTGTCAACTTTATTAAATAAGGTTATTTTTTGTGATTTCTCCTTTAATTTTATTTTTTCTACGTCGACTAATGAATAACCGGAAATATTGTTATTTTT
>CANPBV010000115.1 GCA_947572405.1 uncultured Mycoplasmatota bacterium
ACAAAAGGTCTTCCTTTTTTGTACTCCATCCCCAAACCATTTTACACTATCAATAATCAAAAATAATTGCATATTTTATCATTATCGTGTATAGTATTACTAGTACTTAGACGTGGATTTAAGAATTTCCGACTTATTTCTAGGTTTAAGCGAATATAAAAAAGGAAGGAGAATAAATATGGCTTTAGCACAAACAAAAAAAGCGGAGATCATTAAGAAGTATGCAAAGAATCCAAAAGATACAGGATCTAGTGAAGTTCAAATTGCAATTCTTACCGAAGAGATTAAAGTTTTAACAGAACATTTGAAAGAACATCCACATGATTTCCATTCTAGAAGAGGACTACTAAAGAAAGTAGGACAAAGAAGAAGTTTACTAAACTACTTAATTAAAACTGATGTAACTAGATATCGTGAAATCGTTAAAAGTTTAGGATTGAGAAAATAAATTATAAAGGTAGGCACCCTTTTTTGGGTGTCTTTATTGTTTAGGGAGGAAAACATGAAAAAAGTATTTGAATTAGATTTTAGAGGAAGAAAATTAGTAGTAGAGCATGGGGAATTAGCGAAACAAGCAAATGGAGCTGTATTAGTAAGATACGGGGATACAGTCGTTTTATCTACTGTGGTTGTGTCAAAAAATGCCAATGGATTATATTATTTCATTACATTTTTTGGTTTATATCAAGAAAAATTATATTCTGTTGGAAAAATTCCAGGGGGATTTATCAAAAGAGAAGGAAGGCCTACTGAAAACGCTACTTTGGCGGCTCGTATGATCGACAGGCCAATGCGTCCATTATTTCCTGAAAACTTTAGAAATGAAGTACAAATTGTTAATACAATTCTTTCCGTAGATCAAGACAATAGTCCAGAAATGGCAGCCATGTTTGGATCATCACTTGCCACATCTATTTCTAAGATTCCATTTGATGGTCCAATAGCAGGAGTAAAAGTCGGAAGAGTAAATGGGGAATTTGTAATCAATCCGACCAAAGAACAATCTGAAATTTCGGATATTGATCTTACTGTAGCTGGAACAAAAACAGCGATTAATATGGTAGAATCTAGTGCCTCAGAAGCAAGTGAAGAAGACATGTTAGAAGCATTAATGTTTGGCCATGAAGCAATTCAGGAGTTAATCGCATTTGAAGAAGAAATCATTGCTGAAATTGGAGAAGAAAAAATGGAATATGAAGTTTTAGATATTCCAGAAAATTTCAAACAGGAAATCAAATCTTTAGCTGGAGAAGCCTTAAACAAAGCCTTCCATATTAAAGATAAGCTAGAAAGTTATGCAGCAATAGATAAAATAAAAGAAGAAACAGTTTTAAGATATGAAGAAGAAAATAGTACTTTAGATGAAATGGAATTAAAAGAATTATTAACGAAAGTAAAATTAGTATTAGAAGAAATAGAGTATGAAATATTTAGAAATATTGTTGTAAATGAAAAGGTAAGAGCAGATGGTAGAGCAATGGATGAAATTAGATCATTATCAACGGATATTGATTTACTTCCAAGAACACATGGTTCTGCCTTATTTACGCGTGGACAAACACAAGCCCTATCAGTCGTTACCCTAGGCGCTTTAGGAGAACATCAAATACTAGATGGTCTTACCATTGAAGATGAAAAACGATTTATGTTGCATTATAACTTTCCACAATTTAGTGTTGGAGAAACAGGACGGTATGGGGCACCAGGAAGAAGAGAAATTGGACATGGAGCATTAGGAGAAAAAGCTTTATCGAGAGTTATTCCAACCGAAGATGAATTCCCTTATACGATTCGTGTTGTTTCAGAAATTTTAGAAAGTAATGGATCGTCATCACAGGCAAGTATTTGTGCTGGATGTATGGCTTTAATGGCGGCTGGAGTACCAATTAAAGCGCCTGTAGCGGGAATTGCCATGGGGCTTATTACAAATGGGGATGACTATACCATTTTGACAGATATTCAGGGAATGGAAGATCATTTAGGAGATATGGATTTTAAAGTAGCAGGAACAAGAGATGGCATTTGTGCTTTACAGATGGATATTAAAATCAAGGGAATTACAAAAGAAATATTAAAAGAGGCATTAGAACAAGCGAAAAAAGCAAGAATGCAAATACTTGATGTTATAAAGAACCAAATTGCCGAACCTCGTAAAGAAGTGAGCAGGTATGCACCAAAAACAATGACATTTATGATTCATCCAAATAAGATCAAAGATGTAATTGGAAGAGGGGGAGAAATGATAACAAAAATCATTTTGGAAGCAAGTCATGTAAATGCAGTAACCGATGTGAACGCCGTAAAAGTAGATTTAGAAGATGACGGAAAAGTGATTATCTATCATAGCGACCAAGAGGTTATTGAAACGACCGCAACTATGATCAAAGACATTGTAAGGGAAGTAGAGGATGGAGCAATTTATACAGGAAAAGTAGTGAAAGTGGAAGAGTTTGGTTGCTTTGTAGAGCTTTGGCCAGGAACAGAAGGATTAGTTCATGTTTCTCATTTAGCCAAGGAACGTGTTGAAAAACCTAGTGATATAGTAAAAGTAGGAGATGAAATCATTGTGAAATCTTTGGGATATGATAAGAGAGGCAGACTAAATCTTTCTAGAAAGGAAGCAATGAATTAGTATGTCAAAAAGTTCGACGACCCAATTAATTTAAGAAATTTGTGCTTATATTTACGAACATGGAACATATCCTCCAAGGGGACATCGATCTAATGATGGAATAGATTTAGGGAAGGCTTTAACAAGATATCGTAGTGGAGAAACTGCTTTGACAAAAGACCAAATAGAGCTTCTAGCGCATGCTGATGATTTCTTAAGTCGGACAGAAAGAAATATTAGAGAATTAGAAATCTATTATCAACAACATGGATGTTTGCCTTTAGGAGAGAAAAATCATAGATTAACAGATGTTATGGGAAGTTATAAAAGTGGACAGGTTCCACTTACAGAAGTTCAGAAACATAGGTTAGAACTAATCGGAGTTTTATTAGATAGCACAGAGCGAATGATTCGCGCAATTGAAGCTTATTGTGATCGTTATCACAGAGCTCCTGTAAGAGGAATGAAAAGCCCTGAGGGGTATGATATGGGAAGTGCCCTAATTGGTTATCGAAGCGGAAAAAGAAAATTGACGCCTACTCAAAAGATGCGATTAGAGGCAAAAGGCATTTTACTTCCAAATGCAACAATAAAAGAAGAGCGACCTAGCTCGGTAAGAATAGTGGAGGAAAAGCCAACATTAGCACAGCAAATCCAGAGTTTAAAAGCAGAAAAAGAAACCCTAATTGGAACTAATATAGAAAGTTGTTACAAACTAAGGTAACAGCTTTTTTGATGTTTTCATATAGATCAAAATAAAGTGATAAAAATTGTATGTTTGAATATTTGTATCAAAATAGTTACAAAATGGGGATAAA
>CANPBV010000116.1 GCA_947572405.1 uncultured Mycoplasmatota bacterium
TATTTATTATAACATACTTTTTCATTTATCAGTCATAAAGTTGAACACAACTTTTCCATAAAGAAAAAGAGAATTCGTTATTCTCTTAAAAGACAATCATTCCAATTACTAATAAAGCTAGTATAATGCGATACCACATAAAAATTTTAAAATCGTGTTTTTTCAAATATTTTAGCAAGAATTCGATACATAAAAGTCCTGCCATAAAAGCCACTAAAACACCAATCATAAAGATACTAGCGTTGGCGCTTATAATTTGCCATGTTTCTGCTTTTAATAAGTGTAAACCAACAGCTCCTAAAACCACTGGGGCAGATAAATAAAAGGAAAATTTGGCGGCATCTTCTCTATTTAGTTTTAAAGCTCTAGCAGTTGCAATGGTTGTTCCACTTCTAGAAAATCCGGGAATAAGGGCAAATACTTGGGAGCATCCAATAATAAGTGCTTCTTTCCAGTTCATCTCCTCAATGGAATTTGTTTGTTTTGATAATTTATCCACAAAATAAATAATAATTCCCATAATTGCTAAAGCTAAAGCAATTAAAATATAATTAGTCCTGATTGCATTTTCGATGACATCTTCAAAAAGTACTCCAACAATGGCAGCTGGTATGGTTGCAATAACCAAAAACCACAGGATCTTTCCCTCTTTATCTTTCATACCCTTCGTAAATCCTTTTGCAATCATCCCGATAAAATCTTTGAAAAAGTAAATACCAATAGCTAGTAATGTTCCTAGGTGTAATGCAATATCTAAGCAAAGAGCTACATTTTCGTTAATTCCATTGCCAATTCCAAACACATCCCTAAAAATAATGAGATGTGCGGACGAGGAAATTGGCAAAAATTCTGCAATTCCTTGAACAATTCCTAATATGATAATCTCTAATATCCCCATACTTGTTTCCTCCAATTCTAGTAATTATTATATCAGTTTTAAACTAAATTTAGAAGTTATTCATTCAGATTCATTGGTTCATTTATAAACTCTTTATCTTCCATTAATAATTCATGCATGTACTCTTCTTCATTTTTTAGGAAAACTTCTTCTATTCTGTCTACTCTGCATTTTTCCGCTTTGATGATGGAAATGATCTTATCAGCTGCTACTTTTATATCATCATTTATAACAACATAGTTATATTTGGTTACTTCATTCATCTCCTTATAAGCAATTTTAAAGCGTTCTAATATTTTTTCTTTTGTATCAGTCCCCCTGTTTTCAAGTCTTCTTTTTAACTCTTTTAAAGAAGGTGGCATAATAAAAACGCAAAGTGCTTCTGGTACTCTTTTTTTTACATTCATAGCCCCTTCAATTTCAATTTCTAAAATGACATCTTGACCCTGATCTAAATGTTCTTGAATTTGCTTTTTAGGAGTTCCATAATAATTTCCTGCATAACTGGTATATTCTAAAAAATAATTTTCCTTTAATTTTTCTTCAAATTCTTCCTTTGATAAGAAATAATAGGTTACTCCATCTTGGTCATTTGGGCGTGGGTTTCTAGTGGTTGCTGAAATAGATACCCATAAGTTCTCATTTTGTTCACACATTTCTTTAATAATAGATCCTTTTCCAGCACCAGATGGGGCTGAAATAATAATTAAAATTCCTTGCTTTTTAGATTTGATCATAAAAATTTTCCTCTCTTTATTCTCACATTATAACACATTTTAAGAAAAAAAACTAAAAAAGTTCTAGTTGTTTTTGCTCCACTCTTTTGGGAACATATTTTTGATAATTCCTACTGACATGATATTCTTTTTCCAATATATTCAAAAGTTGAAACAATTGTCTTTTATATTCTTTCATTTTGTCTTTTTGGTGATATAAGTCCCATAATGGTTGATATTTCTCTGGGAATGTCGTCTTTATAAACCGAAAAAAATCAGTTCTGGTTGTTCCCCTTAAATTTAATAAACCAGTTATGATATAGTCAATTTGACATTTTGAGGCCATTTCAAAGATATTTTTGAGATTATTTCTAGTAGCTGTTATATAAGGTATCATTGGCATAAGGTGCCAGCCGACTGTTAATCCTGATGATTTTAATGTTTGAATTGTTTTAATTCGCATTTTTATAGATGAGGCATTTGGTTCTAAAATAGTGGCTAAATTTTGATCTAATGTGGTAATGGTGCAAGCAATTTGTACCCCTGCCACTTCTGATAATTTTTTTAATAACTCAATGTCTCTTAAGATGAGAGAAGATTTGGTGCTGATAATAGCTGGCGTTTTATATTTTATGAGCAATTTCAATATTTTTGGCATCAATTTTCTGTCCTTTTCAATCGGCTGATAACTGTCAGTGATTCCACCTAAATTGATAACATCTCGTTTCCAATTTTTACTACTTAACTTTTTTTCAAGTTCTTCGACAATATTTTCTTTAATATAAATATGATCAAAAAAGTTGTTATCTTCTAGATAACGATGTGAATATTTAGCAAAACAGTATACACAATGGTGTTCACAACCACGATATATGTTTAAATCATAATGATATGGTAAAAAACTATTAATTTTATTTAAAGCACTTTTACATGTCATTGTTTGATAGCTAAATTTATCGCTCATAAATATCACCATATTTATTATATAACGAACATAAGTTCTCTGCAATGGTTATTTTATTGTTTTTTGATATTGTTTTACAAATTCGTTAGTACCGAGATATATTAACAATTGCTCTAGTGCTTCATAACTACGATTCTGGTCATTCATAATTTGATCTGTTAGTTTTAAATAATCAAAGCAAGTAGCTCCTGGAATACAACATTCTAAAATGAGACCTCTAAAGCAACCTAGCATAAAGTCTAATTGTTGGTCACTTTGGAGGAATTGCATATTATCCCCATCAGTATCAATCAGTTGTATTGTTTTGTCTTCGGCTAGAACGACATTGCCATAAAATAAATCATTTAAAACCAATCCTTGATTTGTTAATTCTTGCAAATTAAGGCTTAATTCTCTTAGTTTTTGAATTCGAACACTTAAATCATCATGGTATAAGCTTTCAAAAGGAGAAGTGTTTTCAAAAGGGTGTAAAATAGATCCTATAAATTGGGAACCAAAATAAATTGCTCCCAATGGTAATATGGTGTGTTTTATCTTAGATTGAAATAAGATAATCTCTTTTAGTCTAATATCACTATAAAAGTATGGATTATGATAAAGTTTATAAAGATGTGAACCTACTTTATATAAATTACCTTCCCTTCCACCAAAATCTGGTTTTCTAGATAGTAATTCCATGTATTTTTCGTTAGAAAGTATGACTTTTTCCACTTTTTATCCTCCTTTTTTGGAAGGCTATTGTATCAATAATTATGGAGTTTGTCAAAAGCTATTTTTGACTAGATAGTGTAAAATGGTTTGGGGATGGAGTACAAAAAAGGAAGACCTTTTGTTA
>CANPBV010000117.1 GCA_947572405.1 uncultured Mycoplasmatota bacterium
AACATTGCTGTATCTCATATTCTCACCTCCTTTCTACGTTACTGCTGATGGATTACCTTTGCTAAAATCATCAGGGATTTTAACGCCAAGTTTTTTCAACTCTCGAATAACACGAGCCTTGCCATTTTCCTCGCCTAAGATATAAGCGCTAATTGCTTCCTTTCGAGCAATGTCGCCTTTAGCAAATTTAAGTGCAATGCCAGTAAGTAATTCATTTTTTTTCATGTTATCGCCTCCTTTTACCCCATTGCAATAATATAATACCCCAAATAAATTATAATGTCAACCTTTTTTATTGCAATGGGGTAAAAAAAATGATAATATAATATAAACAAGGAGGAAAAGAGCGTGGAAGCTAAAGATAGAATTAAATTTGTTCGCAAGCATCATAATCTAAATCAAACTGAATTTGGAAAAAGAATAGGATTGTCACAGACTACGATAGGACAATATGAAACAGGTGTACGGACTTTAACAGAGCGATCAGCTGTGGATATAACTCGTGTATATAAAGTCGATTATTTATGGCTTACTAAAGGTATAGGAGAACCGTTTCCAAAAAACGATGATGAAGATATAATGGCTCAACTGGAAATTATTATGGCTGGCGAAAGTGATGTTCACAAGAACATGATAAAAGCACTTGTATCATGCAGTATAGAAGAATTACAAGCAATTGATAATTTCATTGATAATTATATAAAATTAAAAAAAAGCTGATTATTCTTCAGCTTCTTTTTTTAATAATCTTAAAACAATATTATAAATACGTTTCAGCGAATCATCACTATGTACGCATTTTACCATCAAACAAATGGCCTCTACTAAATTATCACTATCCATATCTCCCTAGTCCTCCTTATTCAACCTTTGATAATGGCATTATATAATAAAAATGAAAAAATTAAAATACTTTAGGATACGATTTCCAAGAACTTGGACAAGGTGAACAACCGTTCATTCATCAAGAACACTTTCGTAAAGCTCCTCAATAGGTACTTCTAAAACTTGAGCTATTTTGGCTAATTGACTTAACTTGGGATCAACTCGATTATTTTCAATATTGTTCAGCGTGCTTTTAGTAATACCGGTCAATTTTGATAATTGCCTTAACGTGAGCTTCTTTTTGACTCGGACTTCCCATACTTTTATTATTATCATACCATGCAGGTGCTCCTTTTATATCGCCCCACATATAAAGATTTATTTATCCTTTATGGCTATATTACCTCTAAAGATTTAAAAAATCTACAGGTAATTATTGGAAATATATTTTACTTATGTTATAGTTTTGTTATAAATGGGAAGAAGGTACAAAATGATAAAATTTATATGTAACGTTCTTTTGATTATGGCAATCGCTCCGATTATAATAGTTTATTATGTATGCAAAGGTATTATATTCATTATAATGAATATAAATAAAGAACAAATATATAGTACACAGTTTATTGATAGTGCTGACGGCCATGCTTTTGAAAGTATTTGCGCAGGAATTTTAAAAGCCAATAAATTTACAAATGTAAAAGTAACAAAAGGGAGTGGCGATTACGGAATTGACGTCATTGCAGAAAAAGACTCTATTAAATATGCTATACAATGTAAACATTACTCTAATAATGTTGGTATAGCTGCGGTACAGCAAGCGTTATCAGGATGCCTATATTATGGATGCCATGTTCCTGTCGTTTTAACAAACAACTATTTTACCCCACAAGCCATAGAAATGGCTAAATCTACTAATGTTGAGCTTTGGGATAGATCTACTTTGATGAAACTAAATAAAATAAATAAAGAACACAAGTATAAAACGCAAAAATCTCCAAAGCATCCGATATTTAAAAAATTTTTTTTCTGGATAAAATGGTTAATTTTCGTTTTCTTTATTAGTCCATTCTTTACGTTACCTAATTATACAGAATTAACTATTGACGAAAAATCGCAAACTTATCTAATATGTTTAATAATATGTTCATATTGTTTATTTAGTAATTTAATTTATATATTCAAAAAGCACAAGAATAACGGAACAAGCTCTAAAGAAGAAATTTTTGAAGTAGAACAGATTGAAAATGACTTAGATAAATATTGTGAAAAGGACAATAATTCATTAGATGGTTTTATTGATGAACCTTATTATGCTGTTGAAAATAACTTTGATACACATTTACAAGGAATTAATACACATAGTATTAATAATCAATATAATCATAATATTATGAAAACGAATGATACTTCCGTAAAAAAAGAGATGAATAAAAAAGATTATTTTAATGCAGATGATTTTAATCCTAATTATACAACCACTCTTGATGAAGATTTTAAAGAAGTTTATCAATCTCCGACATTTATCATACCTGAAGAAAATTCTAATTAAAATCATATGGAATAATAGCACTTTTTATGTTTCATCATACAGAATAAATAATCTCTTTTACGCAAGTGCATAGTTTAAAATATCGTGAGTAATACTTTAAAAAAGTAGAATTCTTAAGGTAACGATTGGAAAAAAATACTTTTTATGGTATAGTTTTAACGTGAACAAGGAGGAGAAAAAACATGGATCGAAGAGTTATTGATATTTGCAAGAGATGTGGTGATAATAAAACAAAAGCTATCAAAATGGTGCATGACGAGCTCCACTATGATCTGTTAACATCAAAATCAGAAGTTAATAAGGTAAATAATGAAATTACGCCAGCACCGCAAAATCATAAAAGTGGGATTATGAGATTATTCAAACAGAAACGTGAAATTAAAAAAGCGGATACTCTTGATGATCATAAAAATCATACGGAAATATGTGATTTGTATAGAGGAAATCAGAATAAATATGGGACGTTTGTTTTAAGTAAATATACCCTTTATTATGATAACGATCGCAATATGTATAGCATTGACAAAAAAGGTTCTAATTTTGTGTTTGAAGATGTCATATGGAAAGGAAAAAACATTATCAATAATACAATTACTGTAAGTGATACCACAGGAAAAGAAAAAAACAAACGTACAGGGAGGATCCTTGGTGCCGCTATAGGGACAGTTCTTGCCCCTGGTTTGGGAACGGTAATAGGAGCTGCTCATGGCACTGGAAATTCAAAAAACAAAAATGCCAGTACAACAGTTACAAGATCATATGAACAAATAAAAGAAGAAGTTTCTGATATAGTTTTATATGTAAAATATGAAACCGGACAATCAGATACCCTAAAATACCAGTGTTATGAAAAACAAGCAATGATATTACTTAATTTGATAGATGGCGTTAAAGAACGCCCTAATAAAAATAATAACCACCATTCTCCTTACGAAGAAATCAAAAGTCTAAAAGAGTTGCTAGACATGGGGGCTATCACGCAAGAGGAGTTTGATATCAAAAAGAAGGAGATTTTAGGTTTCTAAT
>CANPBV010000118.1 GCA_947572405.1 uncultured Mycoplasmatota bacterium
AAAAGGATTTTTACTTTTTTCATTCAAAATCCCCATAACTCTTTACACTAAGAAAGAAAAGATAGATTGCGCTATCTTTCTATTGGAATTTCAAAATAAAATGTGGTACCTTTCCCTTTTTGAGAAGTGACTCCATATTGAAAACCATGTTCTTCTAAAATCCTTTTTACGATAGATAGACCTAATCCAGTTCCAATTACGTTTCTTTGATGTTTTTTTTCATTCTTATAATATTTATCCCATATGTGTGGTAAATCTTTTGAAGAAATTCCCTTTCCGCTATCTTTTATTTCTATTCTAACTATAGTTTTTGATTTTAAAATGTTTATCCAAATGGTTTTATTTTCACCAGTATAATTAATGGCATTATTAATTAAATTATAAATAACTTGTTCTATTTTTTTTATGTCTGCATTAATAATAATTGATTCTTTTTCTTCGAAAATAAATGTGTAATTTTCAATTTCACTTAAAATGTCATATCGTTTTAGTATTCGATGCATCAGTCTTGTTAAATCAATTTTTTCCTTTTTTAATGGTTCTATGGAAGATTGTACTTTTGAAAGCGCTAAAATATCATTTACTAAAATATTAAGCCGATCTGCTTCCTCTATAATAACACTTAAATTTTGCTCTCTTTTTTCTTTGTTATTAGAATTTAAATCTCTCGCCATTTCTGCATAGGCTTTAATCATAGTCAGTGGTGTTTTTAGATCGTGAGATACATTTGCCATTAAATCTCTTCTTAACTCTTCCGTTTTAGAAAGTTCATTTTTTGCGTGATTTAAAGTATTAGATAATACTTGTATTTCGGCTATGTCTGTTTTTCCATTAAATTCAAAGTTATAATTTCCTTTTGACATTTTCCTAGCCCCGTCATTCAGTTCAATAATTGGTGCTGATATTTTTTTAGATATAAAATAAGCAATTAAAAAAGATAATAATAAAACAATAATAGTGACATAAATAAGCTGTTTTGATAGTATTTTTGTGGTAGCATCAAGTGGCTCTAAGGAGGCACTGATAAAGGCATATGTTTGTCCATCTAGTTTTACCCCATATACCAAAGTCTTATTTTTAAAATCGGAATTTGTAATAATATAACTTTGTTTTTTTAATCCGCTTTCTATAAAATGATATTGATAAGAAGTTCTATTTTTTTTGTCAAACATCATACAACCTCTATTAAAGGAGCTGGAAATAAAGGAGGCATTTCCTTTTTGTAATACTTCAATGCATACTCCTTTTTTATAAGCAATCATGTTAAACATGGATTCAATATTGCTCCCATTATAAGTTTCTATAATTTTATTTGCGGTTTCGTTTAAGTCTCTTTTTTTTGACCACTCATAATAATTATCCAAAAAGGCAATTTGAAAAAGCCATAAAAATACCAAGATGATACAGGAAAAAAGAGCCAAATAAAGCCAAATTTTGACTGTTAAGCTATTTTTCTGGAAGGACAAATTTATACCCCATTCCTCTAACTGTAACAATTAAGTCCCTATATTTTTCTAAGCTGTTACGAAGCATTTTGATATGTGTATCAATTGTTCTATCGTCTCCGTAAAAATCATATCCCCAAATTTTACTAAGCAGTTGTTCTCTGGAAAGGGCGACATTTGGATTACTTATAAAATATATTAAAAGTTCATATTCTTTTGGTGTGATAGATAGTTCCCTACCTTCTATCGTTACAGTATGTGCTTTTTCATCAATTACTAAATCATGGTATACATATATATCATCTCTAATTTTGTTACAACGCTTTAAAATAGCCTTAATTCTCGCCATTAATTCTTTTGGGCTAAATGGTTTGGTTAAATAGTCATCTACTCCTAGTTCAAAACTAGATAGTTTGTCATATTCTTCCGTTCTGGCAGATAAAATAATCGTTGGAATATTTTTTATTTCTTTCATTTGTTTAAACATGTTTAAACCGTCTAACTTGGGCATCATAATATCTAGTATTAAACAGTCTACATCCTCATGCTTAATTGTTTCTAAGGCATCTTCTCCATTACTTGCTTCTATAATTTCATACCCCTCATGTAATGCATATTCTTTTACGACTTCCCGAATGAGAGCCTCGTCATCTACAACTAATAATTTCATGGTTCACCTCTATACTTTATTATACAAAAAAATATGTATTTCTTGTGAAAAATATAGAAAAAATAAGTCAAAATTGACTTATTTTAAAGACAATGGGTTTTTTCTATATAATTCTTCTCTTTCTTTGTTATACCCTTTTACAATATTTTTGTTTTTTACTCTAAAAATTTCCATTACCTTTTTTCGTTCTGCTAGATTTAATGGTAAAGACATTCCAATTTTATCTTGAAACTTAATTACTACATTTTTCCCTGTTTCTATTAGACCATAACGTTTGATTCCTTTTTCATACATCCACACTGCTTCATTTACTTTGTGATAAGTAAAATTATAACCCCTTGTGTCAAAGATATAGTTATTTGTAATTCTAATATTTTTGTTTTTAAATAAGTAAGGGCCATTTTGGTATTCAAAACTTGCCTTATCGGCATTTTCTTCTCTTTCTAATGTTTTTTTCCCATAAATAATAAATTTATTAGGATTTACAATCATTTTCAAGCCTTCAAATACTTTAAAGAGTAATAATAAGATTATGATTCCAACTGCAATAACTAGAAAAATAACTGGGAATCCTTCTCCATCATATTGGTTCAACATATACTCAAAAAACATACCTCTTGCTTGTTCTTCTGTAATAATTTCTGCTTCATTTGTAAATCGTTCAATATAATCTTTTTCTACTTTTTCTTTGGTCTCCGCAAATACCTTATTTTTAAAAGGAGTAAAGTTTCCCGAAATTTCTCGTTTTCCTTTTTGATTCAAAAGCTCATCGGCAGTAGTGGTATCTGCAAGTGTTAAAATGACATATCCATCTAAGTCCACATCTAAAAATTTGCCCACTGTTACGTTATCAACAACATAATTATATCCAACATCATAAATGTTCATGGCTTTAATTGTAGTAAATCTACCTTCCTCTTGACATTTTTGGAGTTCTTTATAATTTGTTGCAACACAAGTGCCTTTGAATGTTCCAACTACTTGTTTGCGAAACAAAATTAGTGGAGAAAACATTATGATTGTTAAAATAAGATATAAAAGTGTTTTTTTGAAACCTTTCTTTTTAATGATCTCTCTAAATTCTTTCATATAAATCCCCTCTCATAGAATGACCGTATTTATTATATCATGCCGCAGACTATGTCCGCAACCTAACTATCAAAAATAACCCAAG
>CANPBV010000119.1 GCA_947572405.1 uncultured Mycoplasmatota bacterium
TGGTGCGAGAAGGAAACACGTTTACAACTTTTCGCACTCCAAAACCAGTTATCGCTTTCTATAACAATTATACTACAAATTTCTTTATTTGTAATCAATTATTTCAATTTTTGTTTTTATTTTTTGCCTATTAAATATGTCAATGGTGAACAGAGTGAATTTATTTTACCATTGACATATATCTATTTATAATTTTACTTTGCAGAAAGGCAGAACTTGCCTTTGTGCTTATATATTACTATAAGCAACATATATCTTACTAAACATAGTTCTAAAAAAATACTTCACAAAAAAAGAGGCTATTATGAAATCATATTTTCAATTTCACAATAACCTCTTATATATAACTGTCCTATTATATTCCAATTCCTTTATTGACAACAGGAACCCACTTGAAATCCTATAAATCAATAGGCAAGCAATAAAAAGTATATTGCTTAGCCAAAGAGCATTACGAATTGTCAAGTGCCTATTGTTCAATAAATTTTCTCGGCATATAAAATATTTTATTCTGTTTCAACTTCCAATGAATTTTCTAAACTATCTCCAAACGTTTCTTTTCGATAAGTTAAAAACTCATCAATTAAACCATTAAAATCAAAGTCTAATTTTTTTACTTCTTCGATTATAGAAATATCATACAATATTTCTGTTATGAAATCTATCTTATCACAATAATCTAACTTGTAAAAAGTAGATATAATAGAATTTAAGGAATTCTTATCTTTTACATAAGGTTCAATATCAATACCATTTGGATTGATAGTTATTCCCTCTTTTGATGCTCCAATAACTAATAAATTCGTTGCCAATTTCATTGGATCATCCAAATTTACGAACTGTGATTCAAATACTAATCCATCATTTTCATAAGCCTCATCACTATTAGAATAATTTCCATCATTGATAAGACCATTTTCGATATGATTCAAAATAATCCCCATCACATAAAGTTTTTTTGAATCATCTAATTTTCTAAATTCAATTACTGCATTTTTTGCTAATTCACTAATATTTTCTCTCATAAAAATTCCTCCCTCTAAATTAGCATTTTAAGCCATTTTTAAAGACTTTATTTTTTTAGCAATACAAGTGATAAAGTCCTCTGTTTATTAACCAATACAAGAACATTTAATATCTTAAAATAGGTTTTTGGCTTAAAATATTTATCACTCCAACTCACAAAAAAATCAAGAGTTTTTTTGCAAAAAAATAAAATTTCTTTTTAATTATAATTCTAAATCGTATTGTTTTACATTTTGCTCTACTTCGCAGACAATTTGTTCATCATTTTCATCAATCCCAAGCTCTTTATATATCTCATTTTTTCTTATAGTTAAATCTTTCAATTCTTGCATTTTATTAAATGGTCTTTCAAGTTCTCGTTTTATCTCTTCAATTTTACTATTTGTTTTTTCGATATTTTCAGAAAACACTGTCTTTCTTTTAGGGATATCTTTCAAACTATTCTCTAATTTAATCATAAATGAAACATTGTTAGAAGAAAATTCAAATGGATATTTATATGCACCTTTCAAATAAAAGTGTGGTAAATGGGCAACTTCATCTGTATAGGCTGTTATCTCTAAATCGCAAAAATGTCCTAAAACTGTTTCTTGTGATTTTAATATTTTACTTAATTCCCAAAGCTTTTCGCCAGCCTTAGCACGTTCTGTATAAGTAGTTCCCATGATTTCAATAGAAAATTTATCTCCAGATGTATCTCTTACCTTTGGGATATCTTGATCAATAAGTTTTACAATTCTTTGATTTTCTTTTAATTCTGTTGGAAGTTTTACCATTATATCGTTTTCCATTTCTCTTTTTGATGAATCATATCTAGCTTTTGATAAACTTAATTGTTTCAATTCATTTTCAACTTTAAATTTTTCCATAATCAGTGGATTACCAGTTGCTATGGCTTTTACTTCTGCATAACTTAATGCACTATCATCAACGTCTTCCATAGAACGACTACCAGAGGTTGCAGTCATGATTTGATTTATAAAGTTAGCCTTTGTTTCAATTAACTGATAAGAATAGCCATCAAAACTGCCCTCTGTAACATAACGGAAAATTTGAACTGTATCATTCTCATTTCCCTGTCTTAGAATACGCCCTTCTCTTTGCTCTATATCACTCGGCCGCCATGGACAGTCTAAATGGTGCAAAGCAATCAGTTTCTTTTGAACATTCGTACCAGCTCCCATTCGGGCTGTTGAACCTAGTAGGATCCTTATTTTTCCAGTATTCATATCTTCAAAAAGTTCTGCTTTCTTTTGTTCTGTATCTGCCTCATGAATAAAAGCAATTTCTTCCTCTTTTATTCCCTTAAGAATTAGTTTTTGTTTTATATCATCATAAATATTAAAACTACCATCCGATTTAGGAGTTGATAAATCACAGAAAACTAATTGAGTTAAATGATTATCTTTTGTATCTTCATAAATTTTAGCAATATTTCTAACTGCTATATTTACTTTGCTATCTGGAAGATCAGGCATATTATCACCAACCAATCTTAAATCAAGTGCTGCTTTTCGCCCATCGTTAGTGACCTTTAACATATTATCTTCATGAGGCTGTACCCTATTATATTTTATATCTTCACTTCGTGCTACCAATTCTTCAATATATTTAGACAGTTCTTTACCTTTAGGAGCTGAAACAATTTCATAACGATTAAATTTTAAATTAGGAACTGGAAGCTTCAATGTTTTAGCGGTTTGAATATCTGCTATATTTTTAAATAAATTCAGTAATTCAGGAACATTGTTAAATTTGGCAAACCTAGTTTTATTTCTAAATCCATCACCTGACGGTGAAAGTTCAATGGTTGTTACTGTTTGACCAAAAACACTTGCCCAACTATCAAAATAATCAAGTCCCATTTGCCTTAATGTATTGTGCTGTAAATATTTTTGCATTGTATAAAGTTCTGCCATACTGTTACTAATAGGAGTTCCAGTTGCAAAGACAACAGACTTGTTTGGGTTCAAGCTATCTAAATATTGAATTTTCATATATAAATCACTTGCCTTTTGACTTGCAACTCCACTAACACCGCTCACATTTGTCATTTTAGAAAATAATGCTAAATTTTTAAACTCGTGTGCTTCATCAACAAATAAATAATCTATTCCTAATTGTTCAAACGTAACACCGTCATCTTTACTATCTTCATTTAATAATTTAGCTAGATTATTAGAAAGACTTTTTTGTGTTGCCTCCATTTTTTTTACACTTAAATATTCACCATGTTCTGCTTGTAAT
>CANPBV010000120.1 GCA_947572405.1 uncultured Mycoplasmatota bacterium
TAATTTTGGTCGTTTTGTTAATGGCACTCACTTTTTCAAGTGGCAAAGTCGGGATAGGTTATTAAGTTATTTTGACCTTTATATTTGTCAAAAATAATATGTAAAATAGTTAAAAAAGCAACTGAAAATAAAGAAAAGTGTGATATAATTTATTTAAACAGAAGATATAAACAACTTTAAGAAGAAATTTCTATTTTGAAAGGGAGGTAATGGTAATGTATGAAAATTTTAGTTGGATTAAATAAAAGAGGTTTTGATGATAATGAACCTTATAGAATGTGTATTGTGGAAACAGATGAAATTAAAGGCGGAATACAATCTTCAGAATGGGAAGATTTAGATGTTAGTAAATTAAGTGAATGTGTTAATATAAATATTAGTGCAGAAAATTTTAAAAATAATATACAAAATCCTAATGAATACATAACTGCAGATTTTGATATTGAAAAGTTAATTGGTTGGGGAAGAAATCAAAAAGATTTTCAAGTTACTAATGTTTATTATGATGAATCTAATCAACCACAATTATATAGAGTTGTAAGTTCAGACGGACATATTTCAATGCATGATATTTCTGAATTGGAGTATAGAAAAAAGTCTAGTATTTTAGGTGGGGCATTAGAAAAATTACCAGCATTTGTAAAAAAGGAACCATTGAGTAGTGCTTATGAATGGTGGAAAGCAAAAGATGAGGCAGGAAAAAAATCTGAAAGTAGTTTTTTCTCTGGACAATTTGAAACTTATGAGAGTATGCCTGTTAAACTTTTATACCACTATTTAACTGGGGTAAAAGGTTTTAAAGTTGGGTATCATATAGTAACAGAAATAACTGAAGATTATTCATCAGAAATTCAACATGAGTATATGTTATTTAAAGATACAGCAAATATAAAATTAAGAGAAAGTGTTCCTAAAGAACAAAATAGACATAGTTTGTATTCATTTGGTGGGTATGGTATGTTTGGCGAAGAAAAAGATCCTTATCCTGATAAAAGAAAGATTAGTTATTATGGAGCAACTATGTCAATGATTTGTACTAGAGAAAATTATCCAACATTTGATATTCATCGTGGACCAAGCTCTCAGGGTGGATATGATAAAGATGGAATTGCAATTGATATAGATTATAGGAATGGTTTAATATCTATATATAATAAACTTGAAGAAGCTGATTGTATTTCTAAAGATTGGAGATTAAGTGAATATAATAGTTTCTTTGGTATGACAGAGTATGCATTATTGCCTGAAGAATTAGCGTTGTTGAGTGTTAGATTACAAGATGAAATGGAAGGGCGTAAATATAATCATGTAATGTCGGCTTCACATGGTCATTGGTCTACTTTTAATACAGATGGTTGGATTAAATCAGTTGGATTAGCAATTAGCACACAGTTTTATAGTCCTGAATTAAGAGAGAAAATTAACCCTGTTCTTCAAAACTACCAAGTTTTATTTTCAGCAGAACTAGGTAAAATGATTGAAGATATGGGTGCAAAAGATGCTCTTGAAGTTATGAAATGGACAAAGGAAAATGCTAAAAATGTTTTACAAGGTATTTCTTTAGTTAGAGAAGATGGTACATTATCAAAAGCCAATGTTGCAGTAGTGGATCAAATGAGTAATTTATTTATATATAAACGAAATAATTATCCATTACCAGACTGGTTACAAATTTATTCATCTGAAACGATTGAAGCATTAGGAGGAACCGAATTATTACAAGAACTTATTAATAAGCGTGGAGAAGAATATGCGAAACAATCAGTTCCGATTCTTGCAGAGGGCATTGAAAGTGAAAGAAGAGATGAACTTCGTAGAAATGGAAAAAAATTTGTCAAACCTGAAGAAGTAATAGTGGAAGATACAATGTCCGAAGAATCCAATTATTCAAATCAATCTAATGGCATGAGAAGATAATAAATATAATTCTAGCAGAAATCCAAAAGAAACTTCGTAACTAACGAATTTCTGCTTTTTAAACTATTTCAGTCGAAATAGTAACACACTTGTATATTGCCAAAAGCATATACTTAATGGGAGTTGATTTAATGAAACCGATAATAGGTATTGTTAGTAAGCCGTCTATGGAAACTGATATGTGGCATTATATGGAAATTGTCGATGAAATTAGATATGTTTTAATAAAAAATAATGCTTTAGCTGTTGGTTTTCTTCCATCAGAAAAAAAAGATAAAATTCAAAATTGACGAAGAATTAGATACTTATGTTTTAACAGATAATGAAAAAAAGGATTTAGAAATGATACTTAGTAGACTAGATGGAGTAATACTAGAAGGAGGACTAGTTAGTAATCAATATGAAGAAGAGATTGCAAAAATTTGTATAAAGAAAGATATTCCTATATTAGGAATATGTTCTGGATTTAATAATTTGATTAGACTTTTAGATGGAAAAGTTCATATTGATTCTAATATTTTTCATAATCAATTTGGCTCAAAAATTGCACATGAAGTAGAAATAGCAGAAAATTCTAAATTATTTAATATATTAGAAGAAACTAAAATAATCGCAAATAGTATTCATACCTGTATTGCAAATGAAAATGAAATAAAAGAATATAAAGTTGTTGCAAAGTGTCCAATTGATAACACAGTAGAAGCAATAGAACTTGAAAACAAAAAATTTGTAATGGGGATAAAATGGCATCCAGAATTAATGGAGTCTATGAATTCCACATTTGCTGAATTTGTTAGAGTATGTGGAGAAAAATATGATATATAAAGGATATAAAATTAGAGTTAGATGTATTGATTGGGAACAGGTAGATTTATTAGATCGTTATTGGAAGCTATTTACTTCATATGTCGAATTAAAAAAGTTAATTGGATTAGGTATGAATTGGACTGAAGATTACTTATACTTTGATTATGCTTTAGGGGTTATAGATGATGAAGATACATTAAATAAAATAAAATCTATTGATTTATCTGAAACAGAATTTGATATGAATTATATTGAAATTAGTTTGCCTAATTTTGAAGAATGGGAAACATTTAAAGGGAAAGAAAAAGACTTGAAAGAAATATATGAAAATAAAATTGATTGTTATAACAAACCATATAATTATGAATTAGAATATATTGATGGTAAAGGAAATTTGGGAATTAAAATTCACTATATAAGTGCTTAATAAAAATATTAAAAAAAGTTGTTGAACGTCCTCCTCAATGTCATCAGTTTAAGAAACTACATAAGAAAATGTGTAGTTTTTATTATGGTA
>CANPBV010000121.1 GCA_947572405.1 uncultured Mycoplasmatota bacterium
AACGTGTATCAGAGGGAAAGTTATCCGTGTGTAAGGTTACGTTTGGGGCAGAACCCAAAGACTATGAGGTTTACGATTTTGTTTTGAAGAATTACTATCGGCTGCGATTTAGTCCGGCTGTGGCAACAGATGTAAAAGAAGCTGGGCGCAATCCTAAACGGGTACAGCGTGAAGTACGGAAACAGGTACAGAATACCGGGATTGGAACAAAATCGCAACAGGCTTTAAAGTTACAGCAGGAGCAGTTGAAAACTGAACGTAAGACTGTAAGCCGGGAACAGCGGGAAGCGGAGAAACAGCGACAGTTTGAACTGAAACAGCAGAAAAGGAAAGAAAAGCATAGGGGCAGATGAAGGTTTAATTTTATGTAGCAAATATATTAAAAATAGAGTTTTGTAGTATTAATAATTAAAATAATCAGGAGGAATATGCAATGTTTATAACGATTACAGGCGAACTTGGAAGTGGAAAAACTACAATAGCAAAGATTCTGAATCAGGAATATGGATTTGATTTTTATTCAACGGGAAGTATACAAAGAGAAATAGCAAAAGAAAAAGGAATTACAACGTTGGAATTAAATCAGCAAATGTCAAATGACGTAAATAATGAATATGATAAAATGATTGACGATAAAACAATAGAAATATCACGCAACAATGCACAACGAAACATCGTGTTTGATTCTAGAATGGCATGGCATTTTGTGGAGAAATCTTTTAAAGTATATGTTACGGTAGATTCTTATATGGCGGCTAACCGAGTAATAATGGCTGACAGGGGAGCGGAAGAATGCTATCAGTCCATTGAGGAAGCCGCTAGATGCTTACTAAAAAGAAAACGATTAGAAGATTCTAGATTTGCAGAGATTTATTCAGTAAACACTACAGATTTTAATAATTACAATTTGATTATAGATTCTACTTTTATATCGCCAGAAGAATTGGCAAAATTTGTATTACAAAAGGCAAAAAACCAAAGTGTAGAGCAAGAGATATATTTATCTCCACAAAGATTGTTTCCAACACAAACGATACGAGATATAAATCCTGATTATGTAATGGAATTAAAAGATAATGCGGATAATAAGCCAATAGATGTTATCGATTATAAAGGGTTTTATTTTATAGTCGATGGTCATCATAGAGTGTGTTCAAAGATTCAGATGGGAGAAAAATTAGTTTGCGTAAAAATACTTAATATTGATAATAAAGGACATGTAGAAAAATATAATAAGAAGATGGAGGAGATAGTGAGGATACCAAAAGGGTGCTTTTATGATTGGGAAGATTATAATGCAATGAGATTTTTGGGGTATCCTGACTAAGAGAATAAAATGACAATAAGTAATGAAGATTTATTGCTTGAACTCTTTATAAAAGGGGTATTTGTAGAGGGAGAAAGTAATATTTATTTAGATTTAAAAAGGCAGAATTTGCAAAGATATAAAAGGTTTGATTTTTATTTTAATCAATACAGATATAGTACTTATATGGAAGAAATGGGGAAAACACCATATAAACTTATACAAGGAAAATTGTATTATTATGATGAATTATTACAAAATATTGAAATAAAAAGAATTGAAGAAATTGATTGGGGAAGTGAAAAGCCATGGTATATTAAGAAATGGAACAATTTGGACAATGAACCATATGAGTTGCGTTTAAATCCAATTAATATATGTTTCAATTTGCGATATATCACTGGAGAAAAGGGGGAGTTTAGAGGATGTGCTTTTTGTCATAGAGTATATACTCATGGTAGAAACATGGAGAACCGAAAAATAATATCGGTTCAGGAAATATTTAATGATATTTTTTTGCAAGAGGGAGCAGAAATATTAAAAAATATAAAAAAAGTATTAATAATGACTGGTAATATGAATAGTACAAAAGATGTCTTACATTTATGCCGTGAAATTTATACTATATTGGAAAATAAAAATTATAATGGAGTGTTTTCTATATCAACAAATCAAATTTGTACAGAGGAAAGTATAAAGGATTTATCTTCTATGGATAATACAATTTTTGATTATACGTTAGAAGTATTTGATCGTAGAAAGTGCTTAATGGGAGAACAAAAAGGATATGATATGCATAAGGTTATTGATACATTGACGTTAGCTAGACAATACTTTAAATTTATTAGAATTACTTATGTTGTGGGATTAGATAGTTATGATAGTTTAGAGGCTGGTTTTACTAAATTGAAAAATTTAGGATTAATTGATGATGTGGTTCCGTTAATTTTTGTACCATATACACCAGAAATGAAAAATCTGAGAAATGAAGATGCAACAGAAATTGATTATTACAAAAAGGTTCGGATTTTTTTTCAAAATAATAATTTAGTTCCGCTGAAAAATGGATTGACAAAGAATCTTTTTCAGGAGGACAAATTGAATAATAATGAAATGGACGGGTTATTGGAGACGAGAAAATGAATGGAGTAGACATAAAAACAATTATATTAGGAGTGATATCATCAGCTCTATTTGCAGGTATAATGTATGTGTTGAATAAATTGCGTATTTTTGAACCGTTTGCATATCGCAAAGCAAAAAAAAGGATAAAGTCAGCCGGAATAGTAACTTTTTATGCCCAAAGAAGTACATTTACGAAGGATGCTGGAACCATAGGATGCTACGTTTCTAAAGCTAAAAAGGAGATAAACTATATTGGGTTTTGGCTGTCAAATGGATTACAACATCAAGACTTGGTTGAAACTATTGTTAAGCAGGTAAATAATGGTGTAATCTTTAATTTTTGTATAATCTCACCCGAATCTCCTTTAATAGAATATTATGCTGATTTTTTAGGGGAAACTAAGGAGGATATAATAGCACAGATTCATTTATCTCTAAATACCCTAAAAAGTTTGAAAGATAGTCTTCAAAAGGATAGGCAAAAACAATTAAAAATTTTGGTGCATGATAAATTAATTACAACAACATTTTGGATTTTTGATTCAAATGAGAAAAAATCAATGATTCAACTTGACCATAAAGTATATCGTTTGCCAAGACATTATACATATGGTTTTCAAATTAAAAAAACATATTTTAATAATGGATTTTATGAAAATTTGAAAAAATCTTATATGAATATTATAGGTACTGCAAAAGAAATCGTTACATAATAAGATGATTTATGTGGCTCTGTTTTGGCTCTAAAAATTTTGACTGGCACAAATATAAGAGTAATTTTTGAAGAATA
>CANPBV010000122.1 GCA_947572405.1 uncultured Mycoplasmatota bacterium
TATAGTGGACTTTCACCACCTAGTTATATGTCATGCCTGGCACACTAAAGAAAAAGGCTTAGTAGCCTTTTTTTGGTATATTTTTGATTTCTTCTTCTAGTAATTGTTTCTGTAAAGGTTCTGGAAATATTAATGCATAAATTTGATGAATTCTAAAATCTAATTTTAATAAATTAAAATGGTCATTCGAATAATTGGAAATATAAGGAATTGTAAATCTTTTTTTTGTTTGCTTCAAGTATTGTCTTCCTTTTTCAGTAAATCCTAAAATTCGAATGTAGGGATGTTCTTTATAAAAGTTTGCTTCTTGCTTTGTCAAACCACAAAGAATATAAAGGCAAATTCTTTTTACCTTACTATAAGTTTCACTTTTTGTTTTTACACCCTTGATAAATTCGTCTAAAGAATCCGAATCAGTAATTACTTTTTTCATTCTTGATATTAACTTTTCATTTACTCCATGATAATGAATTAGATTTTCCTTTTCAGAAAGGATCTTATATTTTAAAAGCGGAAAAAATTTTTCAATATCAATGTTTTGATGAACATATTTTATAGTTAATGAAGGAACAGAATTGCTAATATCTTTATTTTCCTTTAATGCTTTTCGAATACTACTAGCACTTCCAATTTGCTCTAAATTCTCACCATGATAATCATTTGTTCTTTGAATTGTGATCGGTATGATCATAGCACTTTGTTTGTTGATTTCCTTAATATAGGAAATTCCCAATAAGTCATTTGGAGAAGTTATCGCTATTCCAGATAAATTTTTTAACGATTTGGAAAGTGCTGTTGGATAATTGTAGCCCTCTTTTAGAAACGCTTTGATATTTTGATTGTGCGATTTATTGGATTGCAAAAGCGCTAATGTTGTTAATTTTTGAATGTCGTTTTCCTCACTTCCAAAAACTAAATACTCTACTTGTAAATTTTTTAATATGGTAATTGCCCCTTGTGCGAAAAGGTCAGCACTTCCACTTGCAAAAATAAATGGTAGTTCTATGACTAAATCTACCCCATAAGTAAGTGCGATTTCTGCTTTCTCCCATTTTGTTAATATGCTAGCATCGCCTCGCTCTGTAAATGGGCCACTCATAACCAAGACAATAATATGATTTGGATACATTTCTTTTATTTTTTTTATGTGATATAAGTGTCCATTATGAAATGGATTATATTCACAAATAATACCAACTGATTTCACTTGCATCACCAAAGTTATCATACCATATTTTTAATCAATTTTAGAGGTATTCTTACATTTATTTTGGGATTTTAAAAATCAGTCACTTTGCTTTCGTGTTGTAATTGTTTATATTTTATTCTATATTGTTATTTTTTTGTTAATGATTTTTTCAAGGTAATATAATTGGAAGGAAGGAATGATAGTTTTTCGTTCAAAAAAAGTATTCCATTTTTGGAATGTAGCACTTACAGACAAAGTACTTTCCCATTTTTTTGAGGAATGAAATTATCCATATCTATTATATTTTTGTGCTAAAATTTTTTTTAATTGTTTAACAGCTCTTTTTGCTGTTTTTTTCTTTTGTATAAAAAAAGAAAAATTTTCCATAATAAAATTAGGAGGGAAAACATGGAAAAAACAAAGTATAAAGATTTAGTAAATAAACATACCCCAAAGGAGAACAGATTATATAATGGAATGGTTGCATTTATAACGGGAGGATTGATGGGAGCTTTCGGAGAATTGTTAAGACAACTTTATGCCCGTTTTTTTGATATTCCGACATCAGAAGCGACTATGTTTATGATTATTACATTAATATTTATTGGCTGTTTGTTTACCTGTTTTGGCTTTTTTGACAAATGGGTCAATTTTGCGAAATGTGGTTTGATTATTCCGATTACTGGATTTGCGCATGCCATGATGAGTGCAGCTTTAGAATATCGTAAAGAAGGGATGATAACAGGTATTGGGGCTAACATGTTTAAATTAGCTGGTTCTGTTATTATATTTGGAGTAGTCAGTGCTTATACATTCGGACTGATTCGTTTATTGCTAGGAGGGATAGCGTGACATTTAAATATAACAATGTTTATATGAATGCGACAAGTACAGTAGCAGGACCATATGAACAAAAGGGACCTTTAAAAAATTATTATGATGCAACTTATGATGATTTCTATATAGGGATGGATACATTTGAGCAAGCTGAAAGTAAAATGATAGAAGATAGTGTTGATATTTTGTTAACCAAAATAGGAAAGACAAAGTTTGATATTGATTTATTTTTATCAGGAGATCTATTGAATCAAATTGCTTCTTCTAGTTATGCTGCTAGTCGATTAGGAATTCCTTTTATGGGAGTTTACAATGCTTGTGCAACAAGTGTAGAAGGATTAATAGTTGGTTCTAATATGGTGGAAAGTAAACAAATTAAGAATTGTATTTGTGCTGTAAGTTCACACAATAATACAGCTGAAAAACAATTTCGTTATCCTGTTGAATATGGGGGACCAAAACCAAAAACAGCTACATTTACAACGACAGGGAGTGCAAGTGCGTACCTTTCTAGTAATAAAGAACAAATTAAGGTAGATAGTTCAACCGTTGGTAGTGTTGTAGATTTAGGAATTAAAGATGTTTATCATATGGGGGCAGTAATGGCTCCAGCAGCAGCAGACACTATTTTTAAACATTTGAGAGACACCAAAAGAGAAGTTGGGTATTATGACTTAATATTAACAGGAGATTTAGGGGTTTATGGAAGAGATATTCTAAGAGAATATATGCAAACTGAATATGGAATAGAACTAAAAAATTATAATGATACTGCTTGTATGATCTATGATAGGGAAAAGCAACCTGTTTATGCAGGTGGAAGTGGTCCTGCTTGCGCACCTCTAGTTACATATAGTTATATTTTAAATAAAATGAAAAAGAAAGAATATCATAGAGTGTTATTAGTTGCAACAGGTGCACTACATTCACCTACTATGGTAAATCAAAAATTATCCATACCAGCAATTGCGCATGCCATTAGTTTGGAGGTGGTAGAATGATCCTTGTAAATTCATTTCTATTTTGTGGATTTGTTTGTCTAATTGGACAAATAATATTAGATAATACAAAATTAACACCGGGACATGTTACTACGATTTTTGTGATTGTAGGTGCCTTCTTAGATACTTTTAGTATTTATGACAAAATTATTTTATGGGCTGGTGGAGGAGC
>CANPBV010000123.1 GCA_947572405.1 uncultured Mycoplasmatota bacterium
ACATTTACAAATACTTCTACTGTCCAATGTGGATCCAATAATACCATCGTCTTTTTTTTATTTTCCAAATGAACTACGATTTTCTTTAACTCCATTGGGATTTGAAGAGGCTCTAAAGCAGCTTCTATCACTTTTGTAATATTGGTTACTTCTAATTTTAGTTGAACACTGCCACTATCCAAACGCGACATTTTTAATAATGTTGTAACAAGCCATTCTATCCGTTCTAGTTGCATTCTATTCTTGTCTAGGAATTGTTGTTTCGTTTTAGAATCAATATCATCTTTCGATAGCAAATCATTAATCACATACATACTTGTTAAGGGAGTCCTTATTTGATGAGAAATATCGGATAAAATTTGTTCCAATTCTTTTTTATCCTGTAATGATTGATCTCTTCCTTCTTTTAATTTTACAGTCAATTTATATACATCATTTTTTAGAGTACTAATATTTCCTTCCTCATAATCTTTTACATCCAAGTTATATTTTCCACTTAAAACATGATCCATGTATTCACTAAGAGAGTCCAATTTTTGGTTTTGTTTTTTTAAGAATAACCAATATGAGAAAGAGAGTAAAACAAAGATCCCTATTACAATTAAAAAAGTGAACAGCATAACTTCTGTTTGTAAATGATGAAAGTGCTCTAAATAATTTAAGGTACCTGTTTCATCTAAACCATATTTTTTTAAAATTTGTTTTCCTTCTTCAAAATCACCTTTTCCAGATAGAATAGAAGTAATAACCTCATCTTCTAATTCTGGGTGCATATTTAAAAGAGCAGATATCATGTAACCATTATTTTTTACAAATTCTTTTTTATATTTGTAATCAATAAATTGATAAAAGAAGAATCCAATAATTAGTGTAATTCCAAATAAAATAAGTTCTCCCAAAACAAGTCGTTTCATGTCCTTATTTTTTAACATGCTTCACCAACTTTATATCCAATACCACGAACCGTTTCTATAATTTTTGGTTCGTTTGGGTTATCTTCAATTTTTTCCCGTATTCTCTTGATATAAACAGTAAGTGTATTATCATTGACATATGCTTCATTCACATCCCAAATATCAGCCAAAATTTTTTCTCTAGAAAATACCACGTTTGGATTTAATGCAAGAATTAATAATATTTTATATTCAAGGGCTGTTAACATTACATCAATTCCATTTTTAAATACCTTTGCTTGTTTCATATCAATTTTAATATTCTGAATTGCAATAACAGAGCTATTCTCTTTCGAGTTTCTTCTAAGAACATTTTTAATTCTAGAAACCAGTTCTCTTGCCTTGAACGGTTTTGTAATATAATCATCTGCTCCCATATCAAGTCCCCTTACAATAGATATCTCCATATCATTGGCAGTTAAAAAAATAATTGGAATATCTTTTATTTTTTTCACTTTTTGAAAAGTTTGATATCCATCTAAGTCTGGCAAGTTAATGTCTAATAATACTAAGTCAAAAGACTCTCTTTCTATAGATTCAATTGCTTCTTTTGAACATGCGACTTCTTTTATATCAAAATTTTCTGCCTCTAAATAGTACTTTAATCCTACCCGAATGGTTTCTTCATCTTCTACAATTAAAATTTTTGCCATCATATCACCTCGTATAATTCTATTATACTATATTTTGACCCACGAAAAGTGAATAAAAAGTAAGAAAAAAGAGAATTTATCTCTTTTTTGGTTTTTACTTTTAACTTCAGAGGATCCTGCCTCTTTAAGTAATGAGAATATATGACAGTATCCCAAAATGTAATCATATGCTTTCACATCATTGCTATAGTTGATATCAGAAATTCCTTTTTTTGTTTGACTATAGTTTCCGATGTTACCTTTTTATTTTTGCTAAAAGTTTTTCTGCCTCTTCTGGTCTTTCGATAATTTCCATATGACCCCCATCTATGGTGTTATTCTTTGGTGTATCATAATCTATTAACTCTTGTCGTACCTGTTTTAGCGCTCTTAATCTATCGTTATTATCCTGAAATACAACAATTCCCTCTGTTATGCAAACCATCTCATTAGTAGGGCTAGATGTGATATCCATCTGTATTCCTACTTTTGCTTTTTGTAGTTTTAATTTTGTTACATCAATACCATTCTGTTTTAGAAATTCTATAAGGCAATCTAATTGCTGATCAACCTGACGTTGTTCCTTATTAAATTTTACAATATTCGATAATGCCCTAGCACATACAACTGTCCCTGCTCCTATATACCACATAATAGGAAGTGATGAATGTCCTAAAACAAGATGGACATTCATTCCTATTCCAATTAAAGCAGAAAATATACATATAGAACTTAATAACATATTTTTGTAATTCAATCTTTTTCTACTTCCTAAAACAGTACTAATTATATTATTTGGTTTCATAAATGACATCCCCCTTTTTCATTTATGTCAAATTTTGCTTTTTTCCTAACTTTTTTTCTAATATTAACTTCTTTACTGTCTCCTCTGCATTAATGATCTCAACTCTATGATTTCCACTTTCCTCAAAAACAGTTTCCTGATTCCAATCTTTATTTGGATCACATATTAGTATTTCCTGTTTGGTCTGGCGAAGCGCTTTCAATAATCCTTTATGGTCTTTAAAAACGGTGGTGTATACAGTTTCAACACCATATTTGCCCAGATCGTTTTCTTGATAATTGCGTGTTACATAAGTATTCGCCTTCTGAAGTTGTAATCTTGTAGTTTTAATGCCCTTCTTTCTTAAGTTTTTAGCAAGTCTTCGTAATCCTATATTGGCATATAATCGCTTCATACCACACTTTAAATAATGATATGTTGGTTTTCCAATAAGACATAAAGCCAAAACTAAAAAGAGATTCCAACTACAAGCAGAAAGCATAAACACCAAAGAGGAAACAGCCCCACCAATCAAAAATACTGTATTCTTTGATTTTGTTTTCTTATCTAACTGAATTTTACTATTTGTAATCAATTTTGAAATATCAACATTACTTAGATTCATAAATTTCTTCCTTTCTAATTGCTCTATTTTAACAGGTTTCTACGTTTTGTCAAATTTTATATAGAACAAGATAGTGTAAAATGGTTTGGGGATGGAGTACAAAAAAGGAAGACCTTTTGTT
>CANPBV010000124.1 GCA_947572405.1 uncultured Mycoplasmatota bacterium
AGATTTTTCTTGGGTTATTTTTGATAGTTAGGTTGCGGACATAGTCTGCGGCATGGGATAATGAAGAAATAGAAAATTTAAGAGTTCTATTTTCTCACCATGGAATCTCAGATGTCTTTGGTCTTTACCAAGTAAAAAAAGAACCCCCTATCTTTTTTGCTGGATCTTTAAAATCATCCCGTTTCTATGCATATTCATCTCCTACATGGTATCGACATTTTGTAAGTGGAGGGATGAAAGGAAGGGAGGAGGACTATGATAAAAATGCCTTTTTTACAAGAAATTACGAGAATGCCTTAAAAAATGTGGAAAGACTTTGTGATAACGCTTCTGTAACTGAAAAAGATAAAATAACCATTTTAAAATTTTTTAATTACTATTGGAATCTTCTTGCTACTCAAGAACTCCCTTGTGTTGCTCTAGTTAAAAGAAATGATATCATCGCACAAAAAGATAGATTAATGCCATTAGAAAATGAATCTGCACCAGAGTTTGTCAAACGATCAATTGCTTATTATACTGCTGAAAATCACATCGTAAAATCTGATATAGCAAAAGAAAAAATAACTATTTTCCCGTACCAGCTCGAAAAAATCTCCATAGTACAGCCAAAAAAAGGAAATATATTATGAATTTAGAAACGATTACTTGGAATCAAAAGAATTATCATGATTTTACTAATGATCTATTGTCATTGCAAGATACCAGTTATCAAAAATTCCAGGCCAAATTGATTTTAGAAAAAGTAAACATGATCGGAATTCGTTTACCGTTATTGCACAATTTAGCGAAGCAAATTAGTAGAGGCGCATATCAAAATTATTTAAACTATAATCCTCATTTTTATTATGAAGAAATTCTAATCCATGGACTGATTTTAGGATATTTAAAAATCGAGTTTGAAAAGTTATTGCAAGAGGTGGAAAGGTTCCTTCCTTATAACACCAATTGGGCGATTAATGATAGTGTATGCGCAAATTTAAAACAATTTAGGAAATATCAAAAAGAAGGATTTTTATGGATTACAAAGCGATTAAAAAGTTCAAATCCTTGGGATATTCGTTTTGGATTTATTTTACTTTTAGATCATTATATCAATGATCAATATATTGATATTATTTTAAAATTATGTTGTCATACTTATATAGATCATTATTATGTCAATATGGCTATTGCTTGGCTTTTATCATTTTGCTATATCAAATATCCTGATAAAACAACTAAAATCATAGAAAAAAAACAATTATCTAAGTGGATTCAAAATAAAACAATTTCTAAAATTAGAGATTCTTATAGAGTCTCTAAAGATAAAAAAGATTACTTAAAAAGTTTAATAAAGTAATCTTTTAATTTTGTTTTCAAAAATAGAGTAGCACCAATATCAATGAGTAAAAAAGTAAGCAATGTGAAAGTTAGCCAAGTAGGTATTTTTGTAATTATTTTATCAAACAAGGGTTTTATTACATAAATAACAAAAATACTTAAAAATCCCCAAGCCAAAGAGATTTCTAATGAAATGTATTTTCCAATATGAAATCTTAAATTGCTATAATCCCAAAATGTAACTTTAAATATTTTCTCAATGAGTAATCCACCAATTAATTCTATCGTTGTTAAAAGAACAATCACGGCAAGGAAAATAATAAATGTCTGGAATAATTTTGATGTATGTAAATTCTTAAAAATAAAATTAGAGGTTAATATAATAATGATAATTCCAATCCCATAGACTGGTGTCCATGGTCCATAGAAAATGCCACTATCTCCATGATGTCCCATCAAAAAATAAACGAGATGCTCAAATAAAAATCCAATAATAGAGTATAAAAAGAAACAATTTAAATAGTACATAGTATTCACCATTTTTATTGTGTGCAATAAAAATATATTTTAAACAATAATCTGCTTCTTTTTGAATATATTAAAGTAGGTGAGATTATGACAAATACTGTACAAGCTTTTACTTTAACAGCATTAGCTGGATTTTCTACCATGATCGGAGCACTGTTTATATTTTTTAAAAAAAAGGACACATTAGTAATGAAAGCACTTGCCTTTGCAGCGGGTGTAATGGTCACAGTTTCTATAACTGATTTAATTCCAGAGGGTCAAAGTTTATTAAAAAATCAGGTTAGTCCTTGGACAATTATACTCATTACATTTTTATTTTTATTCCTTGGTATTTTGATTTCTATTTCCATTAATCATTATTTGCCAGAATCTTCAAAAAGCAATTCCAAATTATATCGTGTCGGAATTATTTCTATGCTTGCAATTATCATTCATAATATTCCAGAAGGGATAGCCACGTTTATTACAAGCTCTCACAATTTAACCCTTGGAATTTCTCTGACCATTGCGATTGCACTGCATAATATTCCAGAAGGTATTAGCATTTCAGTTCCTATTTTTTATGCCTCAGGAAGCCGTAAAAAAGCAATATTCTATACTTTTATTTCTGGCATGTCGGAATTACTGGGAGCTTTATTAGCATTTCTAGTTTTGGGTAGCATTATTACAGAATCAATTATGGGTATGATATATATTACGATTGCTGGAATTATGATACATATTTCATTAGATGAACTATTGCCTACCTCCTTAAACTATCATTTAGAAAAAACATCATTATTATATTTTATTTTAGGAATTGGGATTATGATAATCAATCATTTGTATTTCTAAAAAAAGAAAGAGTTTCCTCTTTCTTTTAGGTATGATTACCTATATTAGTCTAAAAGAATCGCCATTATCTTCATCTAGTTCAAACGAATGGTCTTCAGCGTCGTCAAAACCAATTTCATTATTGGCTTTGTTTGAAACTTTATTGCTATTAGCATCAGTTACTGAATTACTGTTAGCATTACTAACATTATTATTCTTACAGTTCTTTACAGATGCTTTATTAGACTGTTTCATATTTTTCTTTGCCATATTTCATCACCCATTAGTATTATGGATTGTTTATGAGTGAATTATGCAAAGAGTAGGGAAGTGGTAGAATTTGGAACGATTTTCTTAGTGTAAAGAGTTATGGGGATTTTGAATGAAAAAAGTAAAAATCCTT
>CANPBV010000125.1 GCA_947572405.1 uncultured Mycoplasmatota bacterium
AACAAAAGGTCTTCCTTTTTTGTACTCCATCCCCAAACCATTTTACACTATCAATGTATTATAGTAGTTTGATAAATAATAGGAATCGTGGTATACTTTTAGTAATTGATGTGAGGTGAAAATAAATTGAGGAAAGTGAAAGAGCAAGCTTCTTATTATTTCAAACAAGCTAAAAATAAATCGGTCAATTATGTCAAAACGAATATTTTGTTTAGTACATTTATTATTACCTCCGTACTGAATGCGACATTACTTCGTTTTTTAACTGTAAAAAATTATTTTGATTTTAGACCTGTTTTGGCTGACTTAAGTGTAGTATTATTAATTGGGGCTTTGGGATATTTTTTAAAACCAAAAAATCAATTTAAATATTATTTTTCATGGTCCATTTTTTTTACTTTAATTTGTATTATCAATTCCATGTATTATACCAATTATATATCATTTGTATCAGCATCTTTAATTACGACCGCGTTACAGCTTAGAACAGTAGGAGATGCAGTCGTACAAAATGTAATGGAATTAAAAGATTTCTCTTACCTTTGGCAAATTGTAGCAATGCTTTTTGTCAATCGAGCTTTGAAAAAGAAAGAGTACTATATTAAAGTTTCCAAAGTAGAAAAGGGGAAAATAAGAGCGTTAAATACATTGGTTGCTGGATTAATTACGTTAGGATTTTTCATTTCTATGTTAAATAGTACTGATATTAGTCGTTTAGGCAAACAATGGAATAGGGAATTTATTGTCACACGTTATGGTTTATATACTTATCAAGCCAATGATTTGGTAGCAAGTATCAGACCACAGATTAGTCCCTTATTTGGTTATGACGAAAAGGCGCGAGCTTTTAGAGAGTACTATAGTACAAAAGAGCCAGCTTCTACAAATAACAAATATACGAATATTTTTAAAGGAAAAAATGTAATAGTCATCCATGCTGAAAGTATGCAGAATTTTTTGATTCATACAGAATTTAATGGGGAAGCAGTAACACCAACCCTAAATAAATTATCGAGCGAGGGACTATACTTTTCTAATTTTTATGCTCAAGATAGCGTTGGTACCAGTAGTGATAGTGAATTTACATTTAATACATCTTTGATGCCAACTACAAGTGGGACTGTGTTTGTAAACTATTTTGATCGAGAATATATTACTATACCAAAACTTTTGAAAGAGCAAGGATATTATACTTTCAGTATGCATGGAAATAATGGTTCAATGTGGAATAGAAATGTTGTGCATCCAAATTTAGGATACGATTATTTTTTCAATTATAAAAAGGATTTTGAAATAGATGAAAAAATAGGATTGGGTCTTACAGATAAATCATTCTTTAGGCAAGCGGTTCCTAAAATATCAAAAATAAATGCGGAAAATAAAAATTTTTATGGAGTTTTAATTATGCTTAGTAATCACACTCCATTTAATGATAAGGGAAAGCCTTATAGTGATTTTGAAGTAGATTATAAATATGAGCATATTAATGAGGAAACAGGGGAAATGGAAATTGTGAGCGATCCTTTCTTAGAGGGAACAAAATTAGGAAATTATATTAAATCAGCGCATTATGCAGATGAGGCATTAGGACAATTTATAGAAGACATGGACGAAGCAGGATTACTTGAAAATACCGTGCTTGTAATTTATGGAGATCATGATGCAAAATTGAAAAAATCAGAGTTTGAACGTTATTATAATTTTGATCCAGAAACGCATACAACTTTGAGTAAAGATGATCCCAACTATAGGGAATATGGCTTTTATCAAGAAGAATTAAATAGAAAAGTTCCATTTATTATTTGGACAAAAGATAATAAGTATCAAGAAGAGATTACTGAAGTAATGGGAATGTATGATGTATTGCCAACTTTAGGGAATATGTTTGGCTTTAGTAGTCCTTATGCATTGGGACATGATATTTTTAGTGTAGATGAAAATGTTGTAGTTTTTCCTGATGGAAACTGGTTAACAAATAAAATATATTATAATTCTCAAGGAGATGCTTATTATAATTTAAGGCCAGAAGAGCCTGTTAGTATTGAATATATGAATCATTATAGTGAACATGCTGAGAAAGTGATTTCTATTTCAGATTCTATTATTGTTTATGATTTGATTAAGAAAACACAAGAGAAAGCGATGGAAGAGGCATTATTAAAAAATAACAATGGATAGGAGCAAATATATGAAAGGAAAAAAGCGGGTAAATAGAAAAATTAGAATGATTGTGGCTGTTTTGATTGTCAGCTTATTCGTTTTGATAGGTTCTCAATTACTAAAGTCTGATAAATCAAAAAAAGTTCAGAATGTTGTGAAAATAGAAGAAAAAATCGAAGATTATGGCTATGAACTTGCAGAAAATGAGACGGATTATTATAAAAGTTTATTTAAAAACTTGAAGGCAGTTTTAAATAACAAACCTTTAAATGAGGAGAAATATGTTTCTTTGGTGGGACAACTATTTTTAGCGGATTTTTTCAACCTTAATAATAAGCTTAGCAAAAATGATGTTGGCGGGCTTCAATTTGTATATTCGGATTTTAGAGATGACTTCGAAAAGTTTGCAAAAGAAGGAATTTATCACTATGTAGAAAGTAATTTGTATGGTGATAGAAAGCAGAATTTGCCAATAGTAACGGAGGTAACCGTTTTAAATGTAGAACAAATGGAAATCACTTATTTAGATACCAGAGATAAAAACGGCTACCAGGTAGATCTTAAAGTTTCATATGCAGAAGATATGGGATATCAAACATCTGCTACATTATATTTAATTCACCATAATGATAAATTAGAAATTGTAAAAATGACAAAATAAAGTTGGAAATTTCCGACTTTTTTGTTCTATAATAGGAAAGTCATACCATTGTAAGAATTAACAATATGCAAACGCATTTGGATTTAGTGTATAACAAAAACCCAAGTGCAAAAGTACTCAGTAAAAGCAAAATAAAAATAAAAATTAATTTTCTTCTTTATAA
>CANPBV010000126.1 GCA_947572405.1 uncultured Mycoplasmatota bacterium
GGAGTTTTAACAAACTGGATCTATAACACGTTTTATATTGATTTCAAAAACTGTCTGTAGGCAAGGAAATTATATATCGTGATCAATATTTACATATCATATGAAATCAAAGGGGGAGAATTAGAATAGATTTTTGAGTTAAAAATATATAAAAGTTTTTTAAAGCGCTTAAACTATAGCATATAAATACCGTTTTTCTTGCAATTTTTTTTTATTCGTATTACAATAAACACACATAAAAAAGGGGGACTAGTATGGCTTATCGATTAGAAAAGAATAATTTTTATCATCATAAAAAAATTTCATTAAGTAAAAAAATTCGTTCTGGACTTGTGACCTTATGCATCTGTGGGGTATTAATTACGGTATGTGGAAGACTTGCAAACCTGTTTTTGATTTCAAAATCTGAAGAACAATACGAAACGACGATTTCCTATTACGATGAATTAATTAATATAGTAGCCACTTATATGAAAGAAAATGGCGTAGATAATCCAGAATCTTGTTTTGATTTATATACAAAATTGTTATGGAATGGATATTTTTCGGTAAATCAAATGTATGAATATGATGTTGAAAACCAAAGTAATATGATGGGATATTATGGGATTCAGATTGCAACAGGTAGGGGAGATTGTAAAAACAATGAAGATTTTTTCTATAGAATCATGCGAAAATTGGGTTATAATGCCTATCAAGTAGCTTGTAGTCAAGGTCCAGATTCCATAAAAGAATTGGTATTAGGCAATCATGTGATTACAGTAGTAGAAGATAATGGATTAGAATATTATTTTGATACTACAAATGCTTGCTCTTATCAAAAATTATGTATGAATTATGTTGTCAATCAAGATAGAAAATTAATGGTTACATTAAAACCATTGATGAGTTATATTTATGGGTATAGCAATGAAGAAAAGACAATTCATTTGTTGTTGGAAGGATTAGAGGTAATAAGACCAACCTCTAAAGAGGCATGTATAGTAAATAAAAAATTGGATTCCTCAGAAAGTCAGAAAGTTTTAGTACTTCAAAATTCAGTGGAATCTAACCTACAAAAAATTTACAATACGATTAAGGTGGAGAACTAATATGACAGGAATATTAAGTATTTACAAAGAATCAGGAATGACAAGTAGAGATGTTGTAGATAAAGTTGGAAAACAATTACGTACAAAAAAAATTGGACATACAGGCACGTTAGATCCTATGGCAACTGGTGTATTGGTATTATGTATTGGAAAAGCCACAAAGATAGTAGAATTATTAACTGCAACTGAAAAGGAATATGTTGCAGAAATTACGTTAGGAATAGAGACAGATACACTAGACATTACAGGAAACATGTTAAACAAGGAAAAGGTTTCTGTCACAAAAGAACAAGTAGAAGAAGTCCTAAGAAGTATGGTAGGGGATTATTTACAGGAAGTGCCTCTTTATTCAGCCATTCATGTAGGAGGAAAAAAGCTTTACGAGTATGCAAGAAATAACGAAAAAGTAACACTTCCTTCTAGAATGGTAACTATTTATTCTTTAGAATTGCTACAATATAATAAAAATAAATTTACAATAAAAACGAAAGTCAGTAAAGGAACATATATTAGAAGCCTAGTAAGAGATATTGCAAAAAAATTAAATACAATTGGAACGATGTCAAAGCTGGAAAGAATAAAACAGGGCACCTTTGGACTACATGATTGTTTTACCTTAGAAGATATCGAAAATAACCAATATTCTTTGTTGTCTATAAAAGAGGCATTAAAAGATTATCCAATGGTTCAAATAAATGCAGAACTAGAACACAAAATCAAAAATGGGCAAATTTTAAAAAATGAATTTGGAAATTCTATCATTTTATTTTTAGATCAAAATCAAGCCCCTTTAGCGCTCTATCATACTTATGAGAAAGATAGAACGTATTTGAAACCATGGAAAATGTTTTAACATGTAACAAAGAATTACAAGGGTTTATTAGCAAAAACGGAGTTTTGATTAGAGTTGGAAATCTAGGATTGGGTGGAGATCCTGTTGAGATAATCGTATTTTAAAAGATGTAGAAAGATTTCATGTTCCAGCAAATGAAATAAGAGTAAGAAGTGGAAATAATGCAAGTCACTTATTTCAAGATTATCTAATAGAAAGATTTATATCCATTTAAATTATTTGGATGATAAAGTAGCTATAAAAGAGAGTATTGGTCCTAGAAATTTATTTGATGTAACAAACCTGCAAAGAAGGAAAATCATGTTTCTTTGTAAAGAAATAATAGCAATAGAAGAAATTTCAAAATTATTAGAAAAAAGAAAAGGAAGCTTTAATGTATAAAACGAAATTAGTACAAGTATTTAGTATCAATTAACGAATGTGAAATTTTTTCAAGAGGTTTTTGGAAATTGGAATCATTTAAAGAATACATGAAAAGAGAATTATAAATTAATATTGAAAGATATCGATAAAGACGCTACTGTTAATGATTTTGATGTTACAATGAATAAAACAACAAAAGGAACTTTTGTCTTTTTCAGATTATGATTACATGGAAGTAGCAAGTAAGTATATTGCGTTAGCATTTATACCAATAACACCTAGATATTTTATCTTGGAGTATTCAAAGGTGTCTTTTCTAATGAAGTCCAATATGTGGTAGGAGAATTTTTCATTGAAAATGGAAAAAAAGCGTAGCGTAATTATGGAACTCTAGAAAATGATGAACTCCCAAAATTTATAGGTCGGGTTTTAGATATATTAGAAAAAGAATAAAAGAAGAAAAATAATCACTTAGTGTAAAGAGTTATGGGGATTTTGAATGAAAAAAGTAAAAATCCTTTTTT
>CANPBV010000127.1 GCA_947572405.1 uncultured Mycoplasmatota bacterium
TGCTGTGGTGGTGTGAGAGGGACGAAATAATTTAGTTATTTCTCTCTACTCGATTCAATTTATCATATAGATTTTTTATTTGCCATTTTTCTTTCTTAATAATTGATATCTTGAAGAAAATTTCTTTATGATAATTTATTTGACCAAATATTATCTATCTGTTATGATGGTAATAGAAGGATGTGGCAACATTGGAATTTGGAAGTATTCATTTTTTATATTTCTTTTTTCCATTTTTCTTTCTTATATATTATTTGTTAAAAGAAAAATGGAGAAATCTTTGGTTATGTATCAGTAGTTTACTCTTTGTTATTTATGGACGGGGTTCTTTTGCTATCTATTTTTTCCTAATAACAATGCTAACTTATTTGGGATTATCAAATCTAAATCATCTTCCTAAAAACATTTCCAAAAAGAAAATTACGATATGGATTATTCTTTTAGAAGTATTCATTTGGTTTTTCTTTATAAAAGGTATTAAAGTAGAAACACTTACTATATACCCAATTTGCTACATGATCGTTTTGCTATCTCATATAGAAACAGTATTGGACTTTTATAAAAATAAAAGAAAATCTCCTAAATTTTTTGATTATATATTATATGCAAGTTGTTTTTCAAAGCTTCTATTTGGTCCAGTTCTTTCTTATTATAATATGGAAGAAGAGATCAAGATGAGAAAAATAAAAAAAGATAATATTATAGATGGTTGCTTTTTATTTTTAAGGGGTTTATTTCAAAATATATTATTAATGGGAATGTTATCCATGTTAAGCGCCGAGTTATTCATGATTTCATCTTCTATATTAGCTACTTGGACATCTATTGTAACAACAATGCTACAAGTCGCACTTTTTATGATGAGTTATTCTAATATGTCTTTAGGAATTAGTAAAATGTTAGGATTTAACTTTACAGAAGAAACAAATTATCCATTATGTTTGTCCAAGATGAAATATTTTTTCTCTTCCTGGCATTATAGTATCTCTAATTTTTGGGACCAGCATTTAAAAATCAAACTTCCTTTTATCGTTCAAATGTTTTTCTTTATGATATTACTTGCTATCTGTTATGGATTCAATTACTCAATTTTTTTATGGTTTTTATTTATTGGACTTGGAATTTTAATTGAGGAATTTTATTTGACAAAGAAGAAAATTCATCGAAAATTGCTTATCACAATCCATATGATTTGGATCGTCATATCTTTTAGTTTCTTAGTTAAGCCAAACATTCTAGAAACTTTGGAGCATTTATTTACTGCACCCATTTGGAATGACGAAATTTGGTATTTATTAAGTGCTTATTTTTTAATTTTATTTATTTCTACTTGTGTGGTTTTTAAATTTGGAAAAAAGATAACTCATTTTTTAGAAAAAATTTCTTGGTATCCAATTGTAAGAATGATTCTTTATGGTCTATGCTTATGGCTTACATTAATCGCTTTTATATCTGGATTTCATTTTTCTATTTGGATGTTTAGAATATGAGGTGAAATATGAAAAAATTAAACTTTCTATTTGTTCTTTTGGTACTTGTAACATTAGGAATATTGGGTACTTTGTTTTTATGCTCTTCAAATATTAAGTATAGCGTAGAGGAGGGGCGATATTTGATTTCTAAGCCAAAAACAAATTGGAATTCCAATGAAACTTTGAAAGCGATGGAAAACTATTATCAGGATCATTTCCTATTTCGAAATGCTTTATTAGAACAGGGAACCAATATAAAACGTAATTTAGGAATCATAATTCAAAATGATGTTTGTATTGGAAAAGAAGAGTATTTATTTGAAATTCCAAAAGAGGTTCAAAAATCGGGTGATTTTATAACAAATATTAATGACTTTTATAAAAAACATAATAGCATTAATATGTCTATGATATTACTACCCAGTCATATAACAATTCATTCACAAAAGGCTCCAAAAAATGTTCCTCTCTTTGATGAGTATCATCAGATAAAATCAATATACCATCAATTGACTGTAAATACAGTTGATGTGGTTCCTATTTTAAAAGAGGGATTAAAGGATTATCCGATGTATTATCGTTTGGATACCCATTTAACGAGTTATGGGGGTTACTATGTATATAGAGAATGCGCCAAATTAAATGATTTGGAGGAACTTCCTATAACTTCTTTCGACATAGAAGAAGTATCCAATAACTTTTCTGGGAATTTAGTGAAAAAAGCCTATACTTTTTCCTATAAAAAAGATAGTGTAGTAAAATTTGTCCCAAAAACGGATTTTAAATTAGAAGTTTTATATGGTGATAGAAAAAAGAGTACACTTTATAATGAAGATGCCCAAGATGATAATTTTTATGAATACTTTTTAGGAAGTAAAGAGTCAATCATTGAAATTACAAATCATGATATTGATAATAGGAAGGAAATTTTAATTTTAAAAGATGATAGCGCTAATGTAATCATTCCATTTTTTGTAAACCATTACTATAAGGTTCATGTTATTGACACTACCAACTATAACAAATCTGTGTCCAGTTACTTAGATACACATAAAGAAATCAAGGATCTTGTCCTGATTTATCAGATGAATGGTTTGGATGATCAACTCAAAAACTTTACATTCTAGAAAAGAAAGTTGAAATTTTTGTGAAATAATGTTAATATATTAGTTATAGAGGAGGTGTAAAAATGAAGAAAGGGAAATGGTTCAGGATAAAATTATAAATTAGAAATAAAAAGTCGAATAAGCATTGAAAAAGAAG
>CANPBV010000128.1 GCA_947572405.1 uncultured Mycoplasmatota bacterium
ATTCCCATTCCCAACAGATGTTATACAATCTAATGTATTGGATGAAGGAGAAGCAATTCTTGCTATTTTACCTGAATATTTCTTTGGTGTAGGAGTTTCAAAAAATGCTTCACTAGAATATAGTGATGAGTTTAAATTCCTAGAAGATAAGAGAGTATATAAGTCTAAAATGTTCGGATTTGGTAGAGCAGAGGATGATAATTCGGCTATTCTACTTGATATTAGTGCATTAAAACCAACTTATATTACTGTAAATAATGTTACAGAGCCTATTGCCTAATAGGTTCTGTTTCTTATTACTAGCAAGGAAGTGATATAAAATGGAACAAGAAAAAAACGAAGAAGTAGAAGTTATTCCTACTGAACCAACAGAAGGTGAAAAAGAACCTGAAAACACTTCTTTTACCACTTTATATCAACAAGTGGCTAGAAGGTGTTATGTTACTAGTGAGGACCAACTTATTGTTGAAAGATTAACATCTATCATTAAGAATGCTGAATTTAGTGTGAAAAAATTACTTGGCATATTTGATGAAAAATTTGATTTTTCTTTACCTAGTGTGGAAAATGAATTATTTTTAAATTATTGTTTTTATAGATGGAATAATAGAAGCCAAAAAGAATTTGAAAATAATTATATTGGGGATATTATTGGTATTCGTACAAACAATGAAATCGCTTATAAGAAGTCATTAGAGAATAAAGTTGAGGAGAATCCCAATGAAGGAACATTATAATGACGGAATTGTGTACTTTTATAAGAAAAAGAATGTTGAAGGTAACTTTAAATCATCTAAAAATACTATTAGTATGGATGATTTAGAGTTTATATCTAAACATTTTTTTAAAGAAGAAACACAAAGACAGCAAGACATAGTATTTGCTGGAGCGATGGATAGAACATTATCTTTAAAAATAAGCATTCCATATTGCAATACGATTGCAAGTAATTATCAAGTTATTATAGATAATTATTTATATTCGATTTTTCATGTTGATCCTGATAAGGGGAAAGATAAAACTTATATTTATTTGGAAGGAATGAGGACGATTGAGAGATAAAATTGCTGATAAACTAGATAAATGGGAAAATAAAGTTCTAGGTTTAGAATCACAAGATGATATTGATAAAAAAGAAAAACGTATCTTCTACGGACAAAAACCCGGTTGCATTGAACTAGCCGACTGGAATTATATTGTTTTTGGGATGAAGGACCTTAATAAAAGTGGAGATAATTCCATGGATTTAAGCGGTTATTACTTTGTTGATATTATAAGAGAAAATTACATTGATGATGAAACAATGTTTGGAATTATAGAAGCAATAGAAGAACTACCGGGAGTAAAATTGTGTCGTGGTAGTAATCCTATTGATTATGTTACTAAAGGAAAAACAGATATTGTTTGTGAAATGATGAGATTAAGATTCACTAGACCTATGAAGCGAGTAAATATTCATGGCTAGAATTAAAGTTAGATTTGCTTTAAAAGATGAAGATTGGGCTAGATATCAAGAAAAGGTTGAAAGATTCCCAACTAGAGTTAAAAAAGCAGTCAACGATTATATGCACGAAGATGTTAGAAATTTAATGATAAAAAGTATAACAGGTGAAATGCCTAGGTCCGATAGAAAAAAAGACGGTAAAAGAGGTCATGCCAAAAATAGTGAATGGTATGTATCTTTTAATTTCGACCAAGCGGTAACGGTTGAGAATAAGTTGGCTGGTAATAAAAAGACCAGTTTTTATTATCTTTTCTTTCCACATGAAGGAACTGAAAAGATTTTAAAACCCAATCCATTTACGGAAAGAGTAGTGGATAAAGAATATGAGCGAATAGTTACAGGTCTATTTAATGTAATAGATAGAGAAATAAAGGAGGAATTATAATGGAAACTATTTATTCACGTTTTGAGATTAAAAAATCAAAAATCAAAGTTGCCAATGATACTAAAGTATATTCTTTAAATTGTGTTGGTAAACTTGATACTGAATTAAACATGAAAACGATTACAAAATCATGTGCTGGTGTAGTAAAGAAAAAAAGAAATCGTGGTGCTGGTGATGGTACCGCAACATTAAGTTTACATATTCCTTATGAACTATATAGAAAAATATATGGTATGGATGTTGAAGGTCTTATTGATGGAGTATCAGCCTATGGTTCGGCTTCTGTTCATAAAGAATTTTCATTTACTGGAGTTGTATTAGATGAAGATGGAGTTGAATTACTAATTGCATTACCAATTTGTATGGCTTCATCAGGACCAAAACAAAGTATTGAAAATGGTGCAGAAGAAGTTGTTGAAGTTGAAATTGAGATGGATTTAATGCCTGATGAATTTGATTTCTGTGAATACGAAATACCATCAGCAGAGTTGCCTGAAAGCATTACAGAGGAAAAATGGTTAACTGAATTTACTCCATCAATGCTTCAAGCACCAAAGGCATAAGGAGGATATAATCATGGAAGAAAAAAAGTATAGAATAGTTAATAATTTTACCGACGCATATACAGGTGAAAGATATACTAGAAATCATGAACCTATTTCTTTTAGTGATGAAAGGGTAGATGAAATTAGAAAAGTAGAAAAAATTCAAGGTTATCCTCTTATAGAAGAAGTTGGTGGCGAACCTAGCGAAGAAGATACTATTGATGTAACAGAAGATGAAACACCAGTAGTTGAAGATGGCGAACCTGAAAACGGTGAACCTAATGAAG
>CANPBV010000129.1 GCA_947572405.1 uncultured Mycoplasmatota bacterium
CTGATGATAAATCGGTGCGTTACTATGACAATGACGACTGGCCTGCTCATGCCCCAGTAGGTATGTGGCTAGAGTATGGATTAGTCAATGATTTCATGCGGGAGTGGTGTCTACGGAAAGAGCAACTAAAAAGCGGAGAGATTTCTGAGGACGAGTATTTTGAATGGAAAATCAACTGGCCTGCTACGAGTAGTAATGTTGATGAAAAGGGAAATGATAAAAAAAACAATAGTTATCAATGGAAAACTCAAAATAGAAGAACACAATAATTGTGCCTAATAATATCCAAGATAATATAGATTGAGCATGTTGGATACAAAATCAAAATTAACAATTGTAATTATTGTTTAAAGAAAGGAACACAAGAATATATGGATAAAGCATTCACTTTTACTGAAGGTGAGGTTACTAAATACTCTACTACCCAAAAGAAAAGAATAAAACATATCTATTTTTATCAAATTATTTACTGTGCATCATTTATAATTTGCTTTTTTATTTCATTTATTATTTTTAAAATATGTATAGAAAATAAAAATAAATTGCAAGATACTATTGCACTAGGATCAATTTTTGCTACATTTGGTTCTTCCATTGTCGCTATCTTTTCGATAACTCTTAATAATATATATGATAGATTTTGTAAAAATTTGAATATCCTTTTCTCTGAACTAATTCCTAACAATAGTTGGTATCGTTGGCCCTTTATAAAACGAATGTCTCATAGTAAACTATTTAATAATGAATTAACATATCAAATACTTAATAATGCAAAACTAGAATTTAATGTTGGAAGTCATCCCATAAATATTATTCTTCCAACCGTACGAGAAGATTTTTATGACTTACCAAATTGGAAAAATTATTATACAATGCTTACTGAAGCAAAGAACTATGAATCATATGTACTTAACAACCTTTCAAATTCTGCAACTTCGTTAATGGTATGGGATTGTATACTAGACAATTATAAGTCAATAGCTATTTATAAATTAGCAAAACTAATGATTGTTATAGGAGAATCTTTTATCATCTCCAGTATAGTATTAGCATTTTTTTATTCTAAAATACCATTTTAACAAAGGAGGAACTTAAAATGTCAATTACAATTTATTTTGGGAAAGTTAATTTAGTTTCATCGCAAATAGGTGATGCCTTGTTTAACTCTATTTCTCTAAGAAATATTCTTTCAGAGCTTCTTAATGCTCTCAGAGACAATACATCATACACATATACAACAACAAAACAAATTAACATAAACGAAACTGTAACTGAGGATATTGAGTACAGTCTTTCAATTAAAGAAAAAACTGATACAGACCTCCAAGGGTATTTACATAAAAAATCGTATTTATATTATAAAGATTTTGACAAACAAACAAAAGAAATAATTTCTAAAAAAATCGAAAATACCGAAAGCTCAGAATTTTATTATGATGTTTTTCGAGAAATGATTGGGTATCAACGTACCCTACGCTTTGGTTATAAAGAATTTTTGTATGGATTTGAAGGAATATTAAATACTGCATGTACGAATGCTAATTTAGACTATAAATTTACAGTAAACCAATATACCGAGGGATTAGATATTAATGATTTAAGAAATGAATTAATAAGTAATAACCAACAAATTCAAACATTAAAAATAAAATACCAAATTCCAAATCCAAATTTTGACACATTAAGAAAAATACATCTTAATCCAGAAGAAACCATTAAAAATTTTAGATCTGCGAATCTCGCTACAAAATGTGTTACTTATCAATCTTTCACTAACTCTGCCCTAAACATCTCGTCTGAAATAATCGAGCAGGAATTACAAAATATTGATAATATGCACAGTAGCATCAACGCAAAAGAAGCATTAAAAAACGGTTATGTAGAAGTAGAGACTACAAATATTTATGGAGTAAAAAAATCATCAACTGATACGAAGCCTATAGTAAAACATATTAATAATATATTGGAATTGAAAGATGCTGCTTCAATAGTTATTCTTAATAATATACGAAATTCTATTGAAATATAATATTCTTTCTAGCTTATATAGGTATCAAAAAGGTATCACACCCCACCTCAAAAGCCGGAGAGTCCGCTGTTTATACGGCTTCCCGGCTCACTGTTTACTATTCGAACTCCAGACAGACAGTAAAAGGTATTAGCAAAAATTGTTGATTTTAAGGCATTTTCAAGCAATATAAACTACTGAAAAACAATATTAGAAAATAAAAAAATGCAATTTTAATGCAATGAGGTACACTCAATTTTGTTTAATTCAGTACCAAAAATTCAAAACCTCAATATCTAATTTTAGATGGACGTTCAGAAATGGGCGTCCTTTTTCTATATCCAAAAATGAAAGGAGAATTAAATATTATGAAAAAGATTATGAAGCGATTGCTTACGGGTGCTCTCACCCTTGCAATCGTTTTTACTGCATTACCCACTACTGCTGTTCATGCAGCGGAAACGCAGTACTGGACAGAATCAGAGGAACGTGTCGGAATCGTTGAACGTGTCAATAATGATGGCTCAATCAGTGAAACATTCAACGAAGGACACATAACCGTTGATGGCGAGGACGCTTACTGCATTGACATCAATACTGGACTATAGTCAAGAGAATGGACACATTTTTGTGTAATTTATTTTTGAG
>CANPBV010000130.1 GCA_947572405.1 uncultured Mycoplasmatota bacterium
TCTATTGTCACACATTTTGCCGCCATAGTCGAGGTACGCACTATCTACCGTTTACGTTCGAATAGTAAACAGAAAGCCGGGAAGCCGCATGAACAGCGGATTTTCCGGCTTTTGATGTGGGGCGTGATACCTTTTTGATACCTAAATTTAGTTTAACTTTCTTAGAATATTATATGCTTTTTTAGTTATTTCATTGTTTTTACCTATTGAAGATATATAGATTGAACAGGATTCCTTTATTAAATCTGCATAATTATTATGTTCGCTTTCATAATTTAAATCACTTTTTAGGCGTTTTTCTTGCCTATAATATTCTGAAAAGATTGCATTATGACCTAGGCTGATGGATTCTTCTATTAAATCTATTTTTGAGATGAAATTTTTCTCGAGCTTATATAATAAACTACATATTAGCGAAACGGATAGAGCTGCTTTTGTTGTTAATGTGATATTTTTGCTATCCATATAAACTTTTTTTGCATATGAGTAAGAAGTTTTTAATTTCCAGTATTGGTTTGGAACAAGTCGGTAGATACTTTTTGAACGTTGCAACCAAAAATGTAGATCATCACTTAGCAGTTGCTCTAGACTTTCGTAAACCTTGAAAATTAATTTTCCAGCTCCTTTTTTTCGACCAAATAATTGGTTTAAAGTATCAAATTGCATAACTTCACGGTATATCCTTTTTTGGTTATTATCTCCATTACGAAAGGCGGTTATAATAGTAATTATACTGTTGACTATATCCTCGTGCTTCATTTTCCTGATTTCTTCAAGTATTATATTCTTACTATTATGTACAAGTTTGTGAGCAGAATATGTACCAGATTCTCCCTTGGCTGTAGGTATCCATTCGCATAAAAAAGAGGTTCTGTCTAAAAAAGATTTAATTTCAGAATACTTAATGCGCAATGAATTGATATCTCGACTAAAAATTTTATCTTTAACACACAGTATAAGCAATAGTATTTGTTCGTTTTTTGTATATTCTTTAGGAAGTTTTAGCATTAAAGAGAGTGAAACACCCTGTTCTTTTTTTATGACGTTTAGATAATCTAAGTTGGTATTTGTAGGTTTTCTTTTTGTAAGCGCATGAAGATTGGTTTTAGGTGTTAGTTCACTTATTTCATCATCAGAAAAAGTATTGCCTATTTTTATATAATCGGATTCTATGAGTTCAGGAAAATAATTATCACTTTGATTGGTTTCAATTATAATTTTATTATCATTTTGTTTTAATATATCAACGACATCTTGAAGTAAATAGTAACATTCACTAGATAGAGAATTACTGTCAAAAATTAACAGACTATGCGTATGATTGTCAATAATATCATAAATCATATCTGCGCGTTCTTGGGTTGTTGACGGAAAAAAGAAAATGGTTCTACGTTTTTCTCTCTCGCAAAGAGTACATAACAAAGAAGTTTTGCCACTAAACCGCCTACCTTCAATAAAAATTATATGGAATGATTGCATAGATGCTTCTAATTCTGACAAATAATCTCTATCAATAATCAAGTTTGATTTAAAAAAAGTATTACTTTGTTCATCAAAGCATCTAAAACCAGAAAAATATCTTAAATCTGTATCAGTAACAGATTCAACATGCGGATTGGTAAAGGGATAATTATTGGCTTTATTTTGAATTTGTATTTTAGATACGGTATTAAAAAGATCTATGTAAAATAAATCATAGTCTTTAACTAAAACGACATCAGTAATACCATAGTCTTCCAAATCCTCCTCTTCAAAAGTAGATAATTTTTGGGTTCTTAAGATTATTCCCATAGTCTTAAGCCGTTCTTTTGATATGCTATTATAGATGTATTTTATATCAGGTTCATTTTTTAAGCTACAACCGATAAATAATAAGTTACATTCTTTATAAGCGGTTGAAAAGCATTCGCACATAGTTTGATTGTTTGGATCATTTAATGATTGAGTATATTGATCTGAATCAAAAATAATATTATTCTTTTGGCTATATCGAAGTTCATGTTTAGCATCTCCATGTAGTTTAAATAAAGAACATTTATTACTGTTAAAATTTCTTCTAGCATTTTGATATGGCAAAATAGGATTAAATAAATTTGTATTTTCAATACCATCATCAATATTAATAGTAAAAACATATGGCCATGGTAAATGCAAAAAATTGATTTTAGTCTGTGATAATTTCACTTCGGTAAAATTGTTTCTAAAAAATTTTAAATATTCATTTTCGGGAATAAAATGCGGAACAGATTTTCTTAATCTTTTAGCTGTATCATTAAAATTATATGATGCGAGTAAAGTACTATCTATACCTGTTACATATTTTTGGATTAAGGATTTCATTATCTCAGTGCATTCATCACCGTCGGGTACACATCCCTGTGCGGAAACGGAAGACTTACTGAATCCAGCACCGAATATAGGGATTAAACGTTCTTTCAATAACAATTGAGATAATTTTGTGATTCCTTCATTGTGTTCAATGTAATTAATCATAACTATTGTTCCTCCATTTGCAACTATTATTTTTCTTGTCATTCCCTTTTTCATCAACACTGCTACTCGTAGCAGGCCAGTTGATTTTCCACTCAAAATACTCGTCCTCTGAAATCT
>CANPBV010000131.1 GCA_947572405.1 uncultured Mycoplasmatota bacterium
AGGCTTATAAAAAAGAAGGAATTGAGATAGGAAAAAAGCAGGGTGAAAAACGAGGAGAAAAAAGAGGTGAAAAAAGGGGAATAATGAAAACAGCGCTATCTATGTTAAAAAAAGGAATAGATGCTTCGCTGATTAAAGATGTAACTGGATTATCAGAAAAAGAATTATCAAATCTTCAAAAAAATTCAAGTGGTTTGTTATAAGGAGTGATAAATATTATTTAAAAGCTTAAAAAATATTGTGCAAATAAAAACTGCTAATTTTATTAACAGTTTAATGTCTTAAATACCTTTTTGTATGGTAGAAAGAATATATTCTTTTTCATTATCATCACTATTTTCCCATAAAATTTCTAAGAATACACCCAAGCCTGGAAGAGTAATTTCTTCTTTATCTTCCAAGGCGGAGGTAATAGATGCTTTTATTTCATCTGTACTAGCATCTTTAAAATTTTCACGAATACTTTTTCGAATATCAATTTTCATTTTGTATCACCCTTTCTACTATGTTTTGTGAGGCATTTTTTAAAATTATACAAAAAAGATAGTTTTTTTTGTTACTTTGTTATATAATAGAAATAGAATGAAGGAGGAAAAAAAATGAGTACAGGAACAATTGTTTTGATTGTAATTTCAGTAATTATAGTTCTTATTTTACTTTATGTAGCAGGAACCTATAATAAATTAGTACATTTAAGAAACCTAGTAAAAGACCAATGGGCCCAAATCGATGTGCTTTTGAAAAGAAGAGCCGATTTAATTCCAAACCTAGTAGAAACAGTAAAAGGGTATGCTAGTCATGAAAAAGAAACTTTGGAGGCTGTTATTACTGCAAGAAATAAGGCAGTATCTGCAACAACGCCAGAAGATGAAATGAAAGCAAATGGGGAACTTACAGGAGCACTTAATCGTTTATTTGCGCTTACTGAATCATATCCAGATTTAAAAGCAAATACGAACTTTTTAGATTTACAAAATAGTTTAAAAGAAACAGAAGATAAAATATCTTATGCAAGACAATTTTATAATGATGCTGTATTAAAATATAAAAATAAATTAGAAATGTTTCCCTCAAATATTGTAGCAGGATTATTTCATTTTAAACCAGAAGCATTTTTTGAAGCAACAGAAGCTGATAAAGAAGCACCAAAAGTACAATTCTAAGATAGAGAAATCTATCTTTTCATTATCGAAAATGGGATACTATATTGTAAGAAAATCTTTCGTCATAATATGACTATCTAGAAAAGGTCACCCAACTTTATTTATCTTATAATAATAGTTGATAGATATGGACCTGTTTACATATTGAATGAAAAAAATATCTTTTTATTCTATTTAAAAAATGGAATTGATTGTGCTATATTGAAGAAAAAAATATAGAATAATGAAAAAATAGAAATTGGAAAAAATACTGTGGTAGTAATTTCATTGGAAACCATTTTTCTTTCAATCTATTATTTTTTTCCTAATAAACCTTGATATTTTATAGATTTTTGATTGTGAATTTGGTACAATGTAGGCAGGTGATGTAAATGGTGTATATCAGATATAAAGAAGTGACAAAGCATTTTAATTTTTCAAAGGCACTAAATAGAGAGGATTTACCAGGGTATATAAGACACTATGTGTCAGAAGATGAAAATATTTTGGTGGCATACAAGACAAGTCGTGATCATGGAGTATTTAACGATAAAAAAATGGTATTGTTTGACAATGTGAGCAGGTTTGAAAAAACGAAACAAATTTATACCATTCCATATAAATCAATATCGGTTTTAGATATTGTATTTGGGGAAATAGTGCTTCCTTTAATTTTTCATTAAAAAGTGCATTTCCAGTCAAACTTAAATTTGTTGATATGAAGGCGGAAGATAAAGTACGTCTACGTTTGTTATATACTTGCATTAACCGAATTGTAAACGGCCAAGAACTATTAAAAGAAGATGTCAAAAGATTAACAAGTAACGATGTTAGTCTTAACAAATTAAAATGTAGCTAAAAAAATGAGTATGAAAATCAAAAGAAGTAGGGAGTGTTAGTATGGCATATATCAAATTTAAAGAATTATCTAAATATTTTGATTTTAAAGAGGAGGTATTGGATTTAGTACAATTACCAGACTATGCGAGAGAATATGTAGAGGCGGAAGAGACGATTTTGCTTGCATATAAAAATTCGAAAGACTATATGGTTTTTACGAATACAAAAATGGTATTGTTTGATCGGGATACAATGGCAATATACTATAAAAAAGTACATATAATTCCATATAACTCTATTTCTACAAGTGCAATTAATTTTAAACCTGGAAAAGTGGAAATATTACTTAGTCTAGATAGTGGTTATCAAATGCATCTTAATTTTATAGATATGAACCATGACAAAAAAGAGCATATGAAACAAGTTTATAAAATTATGATGAAAACAAAAATATAATATAAATGGTGAAAACTTTATTTTACAAACAGCATACTAAGCATACTATATAATAATAATGAAAACAGGATAAAATTATAAATTAGAAATAAAAAGTCGAATAAGCATTGAAAAAT